>JBBQLS010000019.1:0-31350 GCA_038328115.1 Chitinophagales bacterium | reverse complement strand
GGGTGCAAATGAATGAAGGGCGCATGAAAAACCCATCCGCTCATTCCGAAAGAACATAAAGCTGTTTTTATTTTCTGCATGGCAATTTTTATTTTTTATAAATATACCATTCGCCTAAAATATCCGGCAAACTGAATTGCTTAACTTCTTCATCAGTTAGTTGCCTGCTCCATAATGCCCTTGCTGCAGGGTTTGCACCAGGCCCTGTACTTTTGTATTCTGCAAATCTTGCTGTTGTTTCATTCGCCGGGTTTTTCCAGTTGTTCCATCCTTCGGGAATAATGTGACTGCCCAGCCAACAATTTATATAAGTTACGCTTGCACTCGGGGCCCAGGGCCTGCCCAGTGAAACTTTATTGATGTTAGAGTCGGCAGTTAACTTACAGTTGAAAAATACAAAGCCGAAAGGAATAATACTGTTTGTTGATGCGGCTGTAACATGACTGTTCTTTTTACTGTGGATATGGCAATTTTGAAAAACTGCTGTGGATGCACCAAAAATAAAATCAGTGGTACCTTCTATATAGCAATCTTTAAAATAATGCTTAACACCGCTGCCGCTTAAAAATAAAATATCCTGATTACCGGTTATGCTGCAGTTTTTTAATGATGCCCGGTTACCTTCTATCCGCAAGCCTACAGCCTGCCCGGCTGTAAAGCCTGCCGTATTTTGAAAGGTGAGGTTCTCTGCATGAAAATCATTTCCGTAAACAAAAAAAGAGGCACAGGTCCAGGTGTTAAGCGTATCACCGTTGGGCAGTTTTGTGCCGGCATGGTTATCAAATGTAAGTATGGTATTTTTTGCATCTTCGCCAATAAGGGTAATAAAATTTTTACGGGCATCTACAATAATTACTTCTTTATAAATTCCCTTTTTAATAAAAATTTTTACTGGTTTAATATTACCTGCTTTAACGGCATCCAAGGCTGCCTGCACGGTTTTATATTGCCCGCTGCCATCTTTAGCTACAATTATTTTTTTCTTTTGTGCAGATACAGCAGTACAGAAAAAAATGAATGCTGCAATTATTGTCAGTGATTTTTTCATTGTTTAAAGATTTAAAAAAGGCTGCTGCAATTTGCAACAGCCTTTGAAAACTAACGCTATGAGAAAAATTTAATAATTCGGGTTTTGTGCCAGATTGAAATTAGCATCTCTTGCCGGCTGCGGCAGTGGCAAAAGCTCTGACTTACCGGTTGTAAATCCTGTTGCAAATCTGCCCAAAGGTGATGTGGTGCCGGCTGCAGTAATTGCCACGGTTAACCAGGCAACTTTTGTTGTACCGGCCGGTGTTGTTGTTGGTGCTGTTTTATACAATGAATTTTTCCAAAGGCCATTGATATTATTATCATCAGAAAGTGTGTTGGTAATATAATACATAGCAATGGGCAAAGTAAGTGTTTTTGAATATGAAGGATAACCTGCCATGTACGATGGGTCAACCAAAGCCGTGGTTGTAGGTGTAGCCATTCTTGTTAAATTGGCTTTTGTATCTGCAATAGCTGCTGCAAGTAAGTTCCAGCGGACCAGATCATATTTTCTTACTCCTTCGCCACCCAGTTCCAGTGCTCTTTCTTTTACCAAAGCTGCAAAAAATGTAGCCTTGCTTAATCCAGTAAGATCTACAGTAGCATCAGGCAAAGCAATGGCTTTACCATAACCTCTTCTTCTTACCATATTAATAGCTGTATAAGCTGCAGCAGTAGGACCGTTTATTTCATTTTCAGCTTCGGCAAACATCAGTAATATATCGGAATAACGAAGTATCTGCCATTTTAAACCAAGGTACTGAACGGCACTTGTAGGAGAAATAACTGGATTACTTATCCAATCTCTTCTGTACTTACCATCACACATTGCAGTAAGCACCTGTCCTATCTTAGGTGATGCTGTTGGTGAAGCAGTAGGCGAGCCTACATTATAAGCCGCACAGGTTACATCTCTTCTTAGATCTGAAGAATCAAAAAGATAAAAATAAGTGGGCATTACATTTATACTCTTATTACCCAGGGCGTTTACAGTTGGACCATTATAGTAGCCCAGCTTAGTATCTTCTGTACCTGTTAAACCAATAGCACTTGCCTGAAACATCAACTCGCCATTGGGATCTGAAATAGCATGTCCACACACCTGATCTTTCCACAAACTCTTAAAACTGGGATTTAGTGAATGCTGACCCGACGTAATGATATCATTGCATTCATCCTTGGCTATTTGATAGTAGGCGAGATAATTGGAGCCTCTTTTGATAGTTGCATCCTGGCGCAGGGAGTAACCGCCTCTGAATAATGCAATTCTTGCACGTAAACCCTTTACTGCCCCTTTGGTAATACGCTCATCTATCTGGTCGCCCATGGAGGCTACCTCATTTTTCCATGGAACAAGATCTTCCGCAATTTTAAGATCGGTTAAAAGCTGGCCGTACAATGTATCTCTGTCAACCTTTGCAGGGAAAGGATTTGCTGAGGCCAGTGCATACGCCGGTGCAAAGTGCTGAGGCAAATCTCCCCAGTTCATGATAGCTTCCAGATAAAACTGGGCACGTAAAGTAAGTGCTTCGCCATACATTCTCTGTAATTGCTTTTTCTCATTATCTGAGCCTGTGGTATACAAATCCATTTTAGGAATATTATCAATACAAATGTTGGCGTATTCAATTCCCTGAAAAAGCTGGTTAAAGGGTTTTTCGAGCTGTGCATTGCCTGGCGTTGCGGCATAGCGTGCAATATCTCTCCTGTCGGCATCGCTGTTACCTGTTGGCCCCTGCATTTCGTCCGTATCAACCGTATAATATAAACTCAGGCGAATACCAAAACCCTGGTCTCCAACCAGGCGGCTGTAAACACCGGCAATGGCCTGCGTGGTACTTGCCACATCTTTAAAAACCAGATCGGAACCTACTTCGGTAATGGGTTGCTGATCAAGGTATTTTTTACAACCCCCTAACGAGATCAGCAGACTTGCTGAAATAAATATTGATAGTTTATTAAAATATTTTGCGTTCATATAACAAGATTTAATTTATAATAATTAAAATGATGCATTAATTCCAAAAATAAAACTTCGGCTTTTTGGATAGGCTGAATAGTCAAGACCCGGTGTTAAACCGCTTTTACGCACACTCACTTCAGGATCGTATCCGGAGTAGCTGGTAAGCACTGCCAGGTTATTTGCGGTAGCATAAAAACGTAATTGGCTCATGTGCAAACGGGTAAGTTTATTTACCGGCAATGAATATCCAAGGGTAACGTTATTTATTCTTAAGAAAGACCCGTCTTCAATTGCCCAGGATGATGGATAAAAAGCTCCTGAACTTTTTATAGGCTGCCATATTTTTGCATTTGCATTTAACGCAGATAACTGATCGGGTGCTATTCCATATGCGGTACTGCCAACCACCCATTGTGCAGTCTGGCCTGTTGCTGTTACAATTTTCCAGTGGTCTTTCATAATATCAAGCAAATTGGCATCATTGGTATATGCATTGGTTAATTCAATTTTATTGGCATTGTAAATATCATTGCCGTAAGAGAAATTGACAAACACACTCATATCCCAATGCTTGTACGTAAACTGCTGATTTAACCCACCCGTGAATTTAGGCGTCGGGTTACCAATTATTTTTCTGTCATTGTTTAAATCAACAATACCATCTCCATTTAGATCTTTAAACTTGATGGTACCGGGTTGTATTACACCAACTATAGATTTAGCATCCGGCACACCGGCTTTTAAAGTGTATGCCCCCGTAGTGGTGTTAAAATTAAAGTCGTTCACGCCGTAAAAACCATCATTAACCAATCCCCACATAGAACCTACCGGATCGCCGATTCTTTCAATATAATCGGTTGGCTGACCTGACACACCCCAGCTAGGCAAAGGATAAAAAGAATTCTGGTTTGTACCTAATTGAAGTATTTTATTTTTGTTAAAGGACATATTGTAATTAACCGTCCAGGTGAAATTATTTTTACGTTTTAATATGGCAGCATTTAATTGAAGATCAACACCTTTATTGGAAGTTTTACCCACATTTTGCAATTGGTAAGGATAACCATAGGTAGATGCTACCGGCACGTTTAGTAGAAGATCACTTGAAGTGTTTTTGTAGAAATCAACTGTTAAATCAATTCTCCGGTTGAACAGACTTAGATCCACACCAAAGTTTCTGGTTACAGTAGATTCCCATTTCAGGTCGGGGTTAACAAGGCTTGTTGAATAGTAGCCGTTAACAGAACTGTTATTTAAACCATAATAAATACTTCCATTATTGCTGTAAGTGGTAAGGTACAGGTAGTCGTTTATGCGGTTATTACCAATTTTACCCATTCCAAACCTGAATTTAAGTTCATTGATGAACTTAACATTTTCCATAAATTTCTCTTTGGAAACCCTCCAGGCAACTGAACCAGCAGGAAATGTACCCCATTTATTACCGGGGCCGAACTTTGACGCTCCGTCTTCTCTTGCATTTATCGAAATCAGGTATTTGTCTTTAAATCCATAATTAACTCTGCCAAAGAAAGATAAATTGGTGTACCGCGTTTTACCAAGCCTCGGATAACCAAGTACAGAAGTTCCCAGAGCAAGGTTTTTAAAAGCATCATTGTATGCGGTGAAGGTTGGAAACTTATTGTACAGTTGTGTGCGGGTTTCTGTTTTTAAATCATAGGTTTCTTCTCCCACAACAATATCAATGTCGTGTTTTTTTCTGATACCCTTAAGAGAATAGATAAACACATTTGAGTTTGAAAAAGTTTTAGCCTCCATAGAGTCTAACTGCACAATAGGCTTGCCTCCTCCCTGGGTAACTGCATAAGGCGCCAATGAATCAGTGAACTGCCTGTCCATTGTTTTGGATTGATCGTAACCAAAGGTTGTTTTAAAACTAAGGTGTTTCAGTATCTTGTAATTAGCACTGCCATTGATGTTAAGTACATTCGTTGTCTTCTTCCTGTACTCTGAGTTTACCAGCAGAATCGGGTTCACCAATATTAAGCCATTACCTGCGCTTGGGTCAGCATACGGATCCTGATCCAATATTGATTGATTGCCCGACAGAAACGGCCTGTATTTAACTGCATTACGCAGCCTGTTGTAAGAAGTTCCCTGGTCTGAAGAAGTTCCTGCACCATAAACATCTGTGTGGGTGTATCTTGCTCCAACACTCACTTTAAGTTTACTGGTAACATTGTAGTCAACCTTTGCATTCAATAAATGCCTTTTATAACTCGAGTTTAAAACTACTGCTTTATCATCGTTATAAGTGTATCCAAAACTATAGGTTATTTTTTTTGTACCACCGCTGCCAGATAAATTATGTGTCTGCATTACACCTGTTCTTCCAAAAACTTCTCCCTGCCAGTCAACAGCATCCACATTCTGATAATTGGTCAGTGTATCCCAGGTAGAACCAAAACGATTGGCAAATGCTATACTATCCACACTGGTACCTCTCGATCTTTCAGACTGGTAGGTCACAAAATCATACGGGCTCAACACTTTAAGCTTTTTGGCTAAGAACTTTACGCCCACAAAACCATTATAGCTTAATTTAAGTTTACCTACTCTGCCCGATTTGGTTGTTATTATAACAACGCCATTACCACCCCGGGCGCCATAAATAGCCGTTGCTGCAGCGTCTTTTAACACGTCGATGCTTTGAATATTCTGCGGAGAAATGGCAGCAAGGCCGTTTTCAACCTGCACACCATCCACAATGTATAAAGGAGAATTATCCTGCGAAATGGAGATACCTCCACGTACCCTGATATTTATCTGGGCATCGGGAGAGCCTTCGGCGGTAGTAGCTGTTACACCAGACAACCGGCCATTTAAAGCTTCGGCAGCAGAGTTGATTGGAATATCTTTTAATTCCCTGGCTCCCACTGATGAAACGGAAGCCAATACATCTTTCCTTTTTACAGTCTGATAACCGATCACCACCACATCTTCCTGAGTAATTACTTCTTTAACCAATTTAACCGTACCGGCATCATTGCCGCTAACGGTTACATTTTTAGCAGCAAAGCCTATGGACGAAATAACAAGCTCGGCAGAACCGCTTTCGGGAACTGCGATTGAAAAATTACCGGCATTATCTGTTTGGGTTCCCTTTTTGGTTCCTTTAGCCAACACGTTTACATTGGCAACCGGGTTACCCGATTCATCCACAACTTTACCCTTGATGGTTTTATTTTGAGCCAGTAAAGAAAAAGGGATCAAGAAAAGTAAAATCAGAAACGTTAATAGTTTACTCATATAGCAGTATTTAAATTTCAAAAAAAGGATGCAATCTGTTTTTATTGTTCTTCAGGTCGAAACTTATTCGTATTTTACCAGAAGTACAGAAGTCAATTCTACATAGATTAATTAACAATTAATTAAACTTCAATTTATTTTTTTACGCAATCGATGCCGATAACGATTGCAACCAAGACAGAAAAAACAGAATGCGCAAAAAAAAAGCTTAGTTTGCTTAAAATTCAAAGAGCCGGATTCAAAAAAGCAGAGACAATCAATAAACGAAAATGTACGAAGCAATTACCATAAAAGATATAGCTAAAGCACTCGGATTATCTACTTCTACTGTTTCAAGAGCGTTAAGGGGGAGCCACGAAATAAGTTCGGATACTAAAAAAATGGTGATTGAATATGCCGAGCAGTTTAATTACCGGCCCAATCCTATTGCCCTTAGCTTAAAAGAGCGCCGCAGCCGTTCTATAGGCGTGGTTGTTTGCGAAATTGCCAACAATTTTTTTTCTCAGGCTATTAATGGCATAGAATCCATTGCATACAACCGCGGTTACCACGTTATCATTTCTCAAAGCCACGAATCGTATGAAAGAGAAGTGGTGAATGTTGAACATCTGGCCTCTAGGTCGGTTGATGGATTATTGGTTTCGCTGTCAACAGAAACGGAACATATTGAACATTTTAAAAACCTGCACGATAAGGGATTTCCCATTGTTTTCTTCGACAGGATAACCGATGAGATTGAAACACATAAAGTGGTGGTTGATAATTATAAGGGTGCATATGATGCTACACAACACCTGGTTGATGCCGGTTATAAAAAAATTGCACACCTGGCCAGTTCGGCACATTTATCCATTTCTAAAGAAAGGTTGAACGGTTATAAAGCTGCACTTGCCGAGAATGGTATTCCCTTTAATGAAAGTTACGTAAAACATTGCCAGCATGGGGGCATGATATTTACAGAACTGGAAAAAGCTGTTAAGGATCTTATTCATTTAAAAGACAGGCCTGATGCCATTTTTAGTGCAGGCGACAGGCTTACACTCAGTTGCCTGGCAGTATTTAAATCAGCCGGTATAAAAGTTCCAGATGATATTGCCATTGTTGGTTTTTCAAATTCAACCATGGGCGACTTGATGAACCCGGGTTTAACAGCAGTAAATCAACCTGCTTTTGAAATGGGGCAGGTAGCCACTGAGCTGCTTATTAAACTGATTGAAAGCAAGAGAGCCGTTACCGAATTTGAGACCGTTGTTTTGCACACAGAAATTATTGTGAGAGATTCCTCGGCAAAAAAAGCGGAGGTTAAATCCGGTAAAGAAAAAAAAGTGGCGGGTTAAATATTTTTAATCCCTTCACTTAATTATTTTTTATAAAATGCTTACTACCGCAACCGCATCCATGTCGGTAAATTTCGGTTTTTTGAATTTAGCGTCAATTAAAATATATGGCGTAATTTTTGAGCAGCCATCATTGTTAACTGAATTTTTTATTAATAAACACTAAATTAATTTTATGACACAAGAGAGCACTATCCTTCTTTACACATACAATGATGAACTGGAGGCCAACATCGTTCGTGATAAACTAAAAGCAGCAGGCATAGATTCCTATATTGAAAAGGAAAATGTGGTTGGATTCAATCCAGGCGGAGGAATTAAGGTTAAAATATTTTCAAAAGATCTGGAAGCCGCTGAAAGAATCATCAATAGCTGAAAGACTACCTGTTGATGCCTTTCATGTAGTTTAGTCCATCTTTTTATATTCCGGTAATCATAACCGCCGATGATATCTGTCATTGTTTAACAGGTGCAGCCGGTCGTTCTTTGAAATCAATTACCAAATATTAAAACAAGATGAAAGCACTCGTTATTTCATACTCTTTTACCGGCAACAACGATGCCATAGCAGCCAGCATAGCTACTGCATTGGCAGCAGAGCACATCAGGATTATTGAATTGAAACCACGTACCATGTTTACTATTTTCATGGATAGGCTGTTTAACCGTACCCCGATGATAATGCCTGCATTAATAAAGCCTAAGGACTATGACCTGGTAATATTTGTTGCTCCGGTTTGGATGGGGCAGGTTGCAACACCGCTTCGTGCCTGTTTCAAACAACTTAAAAGCAATCGGGCCAAATATTCTTTTGTGAGCGTAAGCGGCGGTTCCAATGGTGTCAATACCAAACTTGAGGCCGACCTGATAAAGCGAACCGGTTTTTCACCAGCAGCAGTCATCGACCTGCACATAACTGACCTGTTGCCTGCCAATAACAAATCAACACAAAAAGATATAGCCGCATACCGCTTAAATAGCAACGATATAAAAAAGCTGGCTGATACAGCAGTAAAAATATTGCAGGAAAAAAGCTGAGCCAGTCAATATTAATTTAAGGAAAAAAGAGGTGGTCTGAAAATACCCGCTCAGAAAAAAATGTAAAGGAGGTACTCCCGTTTATTGGTGTTATATTTGGTACAACAAATTATCAGTTATTACTCATTTAAAAAAAACACATCATGCAACAAACATTCATTTCTTTTTTGCGCTGCCCGGGTGGCGAAAATGAAGGCACAGGTACAGACCCAAAAGATGAGGAAGTAAATACTGGGGAACTGCAGCCTGATGCTTCAGATACACCCAAAGAAAAAAAAGGTTTTTTAGCAAAAGTTAAGGATGCTTTACGTGATTGGTCAAATGACGACCAGCAGGATCAGGATGCAGATGACTCTACCCCGTAACAGGGCTAGGCCCGTATTTAATTCTACTTGCAAAGGCATCACCTGTGCCGGACTATTTGGGAAGGTGATGCCTTTGTATTTATGACTGGAGAAATTTACAGTACCCCGTTGATAAAAATGACAGCATAATAAAAAAACAGCGTCAACTTAACGTTGCCACTGTGTAGCAGATAAACCTAAACTCAGGTTCATTCAATTATCAAAATGAAAAACAATTTTATTGTTCCAGTTTAAAATTCACGGGTAAAGTGTAATAGGTTTTTACATTTTTTCCTTTAATAATACCTGGAGTCTAGGTAGGCATTTTGTTCACAGCTTTCAAAACCTCATCTTCCAGACCATAACCAAGCGGCTTACCTATTATCTTCGGGTTAGAAACCTTACCGGCTTCATCTACGGCAAAATTTACCGTTACTACTCCTTCTATTGAATGATCATTGGCATCGGCCGGATATTCAATATTTCTGCTTACGAAATCATTAAGTGCATTTTGTCCGCCGGGGAACACAGGCAGAATTTCTACACTGCTGTAATACCCTTGCTTGTCCTCTTTCATCGGCATATTTTTTCCGCTGTTCATCATCATGGTAGTACTAACCTTTCCTTTTTTGCCTTTTAATGCATCCTGGGTCTTTGTTGTAGATGCTTTGCCGGAAGTATCTGTACCCATCATCTGGCTGTTGCCGGTCATCATCTGCTGTGAAGTTTCAGGCATTGTTACTTTAGATGTATCAGGAACTGTTACTTCTGTTGAGGTAGTTTCTTTATTATAGTCGTTAGAAGTACAAGCCTCTAAAAACAACAGGCACAAGCTGATCAACAGGAAAATGGAATTTATTACTTTTTTCATAAAAAAATATTTAAAGGAATAATTTAATAATGATAATAAATGTGTAATCTAAAAATCATGCCAGTTCCCGTTTATCCTGCTTATATATAAAATCCAGCGGGATAAAAAGTAACCGTTTCAGTCTCTGCAAAAAAATAGTTTTAAAAGGAATTTCTTATATTTTTAATTCGGATATTTGTTTAACATTTCTTACACCCGTTAAGCTTTTATGAAACAGGATACTGGTAAAAATTTTATACCCGAAGAATTTCCGTTCCTTTCCGGAGGAGGAGAAATGGGGCATTTAATGCGCTCAAAAGACTGGTCATCCTCGCTGGTTGGCACACCCGATACATGGCCCCAAAGCTTACGAACTACGGTAAGCATTATACTCAATTCAAAGTTTCCCATGTTTTTATTTTGGGGGCCCGGGCAGGTTTGTTTTTACAATGATGCATACCGGCCAAGTTTAGGCAATGCAGGCAAGCACCCCGATATTTTAGGCAGCCGCGGAGCAGATTACTGGCAGGAAATATGGGCTGTTATTAAACCGCTGATAGATCAGGTATTGGGAGGGGGTGAAGCCACCTGGAGTGAAGACCAGTTTATACCAATTTACCGCAATGGAACGATGGAAGACGCTTACTGGACATTCAGTTACAGTCCGGTAAATGATGAGTCGGATAAACCCGCAGGAGTTTTTGTTACCTGTGTTGAAACAACGAAAAAAGTATTGGCAAGGCACAGTGCAGAGAAAAGTGAAGAAGAATTTCGCCAACTGGCCGATTCGTTACCCGAATTGGTTTGGACAACCGATAAAACAGGCAACCAGGCTTTTGCATCAAAACGCTGGAAAGAATTTACAGGTTTGGACCCGTATGACGCTGCTACTTTTGAAAAAATGGTTCATCCTGATGATCTCCCGAATATTTTGAGTGTATGGACGAGTTGCCTGGCCACTGGCGATATATATAAAACCCAGGTTCGATTAAAAAGTAAAGCTGGGGCTTACCAGTGGTTTTATGTACATGGCGAACCAATAAGGGATGAAGCAGGACAGATTGAAAAATGGGTAGGCTCGTTTACTAATTTTAATGTTCAGAAAAAAACGGAAGAGGAATTAATAAATGCCCTTGTTCAGATTGAAGAAAGTGAATCCCGCTTTAGGGATGTTGCCAATACCGTACCGGTTTTAATATGGATGGCCGGCCCGGATAAACTTCGTAATTTTTTTAATACGGCATGGTTAAACTTTACAGGCCGCACCGTAGAACATGAATATGGACAAGGATGGGCCGACGATATTTACCCGGAGGATTTTGAAAAATTTATGAGCATATATGTACAGTCATTTGACCAACAGAAAGCCTACCAGACGGAATACCGCCTGAGGAGGCATGATGGAGAATACAGGTGGATATCGGCCAGAGGTGAGCCACGGTTTACAACCAACGGCAGTTTTGAAGGTTTTATAGGAGCCTGTATGGATATACATGAACGGGTGCTTTACGAGCAAAAATTAAAAGAAGATGAGGAAAGACTAAATATAATTATTGAAGCCAGCGAACTGGGCAACTGGGAGCTGGATTTAGAAACTAAAGAGGTTATTTATTCAGACAGGTATTTAGAAATTCTGGGGCATAAAACCGGCCAGACATTAAGCCATCCGGAGATTTTAAAACACTTACATCCTGATGATCTGGGTATCAGGGAAGATGCATTTAAACGTGCGTCTGATACCGGCATATTGCATTATGAATCAAGAATAATCTGGGCGGATGGATCATTGCACTGGATTGAAAGCAAGGGAAAAGTTTTTTATGATGAAAAGGGCAAGCCTTTTAAAATGATTGGTACGGTAAGGGATATTACAGAAGAAAAAAATTTCCAGGAGCAGTTATTGGGTAGAGAAGAGAAATTCCGGCTTCTTGCAGATTCTATGCCCCAGCATATATGGACTGCAGATACAGCAGGCAATTTAAACTATTTTAACAAGTCGGTATATGACTACAGCGGCTTAACGCCCGAGCAACTAACAGCAGATGGATGGATGCAGATCGTGCATCCCGAAGAACGGGAAGAAAATATTGCCGAGTGGTTAAATTCGGTTTCATCAGGACATGCTTTTTTATTTGAGCACCGTTTTCGCAGACATGATGGCGAATACCGCTGGCAGTTAAGCCGGGCAATACCGCAAAGGGATGCAGCAGGTGATATACAAATGTGGGTGGGTACCAGTACTGATATACAGGATATAAAAGAACAGGAACAGCAAAAAGATTTTTTTATAAGCATGGCCAGCCATGAATTAAAAACACCAATTACCTCTATTAAAGGGTATGTGCAGATATTGCAGAGCAAATACGGCAAGAGCGAAGACCCTTTCTTAAAAAAATCGCTGGAAGTAATTGACTAACAGGTTTTAACTCTCACCAGGCTAATCTCCGATTTGCTTGATGTTTCAAAAATAAAATCGGGCAGCCTGATGCTGACTAAAACGGAATTTGAATTAACAGCCATGATACAGGAAGTGGTTACACATGTGCAGCACATTAACCCCGACTACCATATCAGCACTTCAGTCAAGGTAGCAATTGTTGTTGCCGACAGAGAACGCATCAGCCAGGTTTTAATTAATTTACTTACCAATGCGGTAAAATATTCTCCCAATTCCAAGGCAATAATCATTAAGAATTTTATGGAGGATAATCAGGTAGTTGTATCTGTACATGATACGGGCATCGGCATCAATAAAAATGACCAGGAAAAAATATTTGAACGTTTTTACCGGGTGGAGGGAAAAGATGAAAGAACCTATCCCGGATTTGGTATCGGCCTCTTCATCAGTTCCGAAATAATTCGGCGGCACCACGGCAAAATAAGCGTAAGCAGCGAACCGGGCAAGGGCTCTGTTTTTTATTTTTCACTTCCTTTGAATACCTAGTCTTTGCAGCGATATTATCCCCTATAAAGGTATTGTCGTGCCCGGTAGTGTTTTTGAAGCCCGATGCTTGGCCAAAAAAGAATTATTAACCGCTGTTGTATTGACCATTCCTGCTTTAAAACCAACTGCTGTATTGGCGAAGCCGGTTGTATTGGCAAACAATGCCTTACTCCCAACAGCAGTATTTTGTGCAAGTCCACTTTGTTGATTATAAAGTGCAGAATCACCAATCGCCACCAGGTTATTTCCGCCCGTTGAAGTATATAAGGCACCATCCCCGATACCGATATTGCTGTAGCCGGTATTGTTAAAAGCCAGCGCATTGTGGCCAAGAGCAGTATTGCTGTTTCCGCTGATATTCGAATTCAGAGCAAGATCCCCGATTGCGGTGTTGAATGAACCTGTACCGTTCTGGCATAAAGCCCGATACCCCAATGCGGCATTATGATTATCGGTAGTATTTGAATAAAAAGATTCAAATCCCTGGGCCGTGTTGAAACTACCGCTTGTAACTGAGCTAAGTGAAAGCACTCCTAAAGCCACATTGGCTGAAGTATAATCTATTGAACCAGCCGCAACATTATTGACTCTAAACTTTAAAGGTTGGTTATCTTTTGTGCCAATAAAAAAAATTGCAGGGTTGGTATTTTAATTTCCACCTAATAGCCAACCACTTTTCAGCGATGTATCGGCTGCCATCATCTGTACCCACCTGGCTCCGGTGTAATAATAGAACCCGCTATCAATATCAGTTTGATAAACCAATAAACCTTTAGCTGGTGAAGTAATACCTGTAAGCTATGCATTATTCATTCTTGGAACAAGCAACCCTTTTGTGGTGGAGCTTATATCCAGTTGGGCCGAAGCATTGGGTGTGAGGGTATTAATTCCAACATTTTGCTGTGCATTCAGTTTGGTAACATATAAAAGGCTGCAAAGAATGATTGCAGGTGGTAATTTTATTTTCATAATTTTTAAAATATCATTAAGACCATTGTGATTTCTCATTGCATAACATTTTACACCTGGCGTTTTAATTCATCATGCTTGAACAAGCCGTTTCTGCTGTAAATCTGGAAAAATAATACTGTTCTTAAAAGGTATAATTACGGGTGTGGATGAAGTGTTGAGTAAACTGTACCAATTGGCAGTTGTTTGGGAATTGCAATTACGTTAAGCTGATATTTTTTGAGGTAAGCCTTTGCATTGGTAAGAATTTATTATACAAATTATCAAGTCAGGATATGGCATTTTTCAAAAATTCCTGTTTATTTAAATCACAAATTATTATTTTGAGCATGTGCATTAAATTGATCAGGTACACGGTAGCTGTCCTTTTTTGGGTCTCTCTTATGTAAATAAATGAGTAGCTTAAATATGAGAATGTGCTGGAAATTCCCGGTAAGGAGATTACAGTATGCTAAATATTTATAATTGCCGATTGAAAGCCCCCGTTCAAGGTTAATCAGTTTTCAGATTTAATTTCTTAGATCTATTTTTTTTAAGATGCAGTTGCTTTAATATCTCGGTAGAGTTTTCATCCAAATCTGTTTCATCACCCAAAACTAATATTCCCTTTAAGCCTCCTTTAGATTCCAGTCCATAAACGGTAGCTTCATCAGCAGGGTCAGAATTACCTTCATACCGATACAAAACCTTAATGTTCAGGTCATCAACTTGTAATACTGTTTCCCCGCAAACAATATGATCTTTAAAAAGATTAAAGTCATTTATAAAACCTTCCTGACGCAGCGCATCAATCGCCAATGTTAATGTATTATATTTAAATTTATTTTTCATGTTAGTGTTTTTAAAATATTATCCATTAATAATTCCCCTACTCCCTTATGCAATTAGAATAGCTGCTTAACTACTGTTGCAAAATTAAAAAAGCATTTTTTTCAACACATACTCCTACACACAACTTGCTCTATATGCGTTTGCAAAAAAAACAAATTTTGACATTCCGGAATTTCAACCCTTCGTACAGTAATAAGAATAGTTAATTTAATTAATTGATGACCTCCAGAATTGTGAAAGTTTTTTTGCCCGCCGGTACCTGCCATTTTACTTTTTGCCCCTGGCTAAATCCTATCAATGCTGTACCTATAGGTGCTAAAATTGATATTTTTTTCTCTTTAATATCGGCTTTGTCAGGCGTTACGAGTGTCAGTTCTATAATTTCATTTTTGTCCTGCGTCCTTATTTTTACTTTAGAATTAAGTCTTACAATATCAAGGGGAAAATCAGCACTGCTTACAACTTTTGCCTTTCTTAATTCGGCCTTAAGCTCTTCAGTATTTTTGCTGTCAACATGGTTTTTTGCCCATGACGCATTTAATATTGAAGTCAGAATTTGATAATCGTCTCTTGTAATAACCAGTTGCTTATTTAACTTTTGCATAATAAATTAATTTAGTAGTGATTTAGATGGTTGTTGTTGCACACGTCCTTTTATCTTTTTAAAATAAATGTCTTCAAAACTTTTTGTTGTCTGCAGGTCTGTTCTTCTATAGAACTTTGACGCATGAATACTTTTTATGTTTTTAAACCCGCAGGCTTCCATCATTTCTTTAGTAGCCTTTATCGTGTTTCGGTGAAAATTAAATACCCTCACTCCTTTATCGGTTGGGTCAAGCCCTTTGTATAATGCCGGATTTTGTGTAGCAACACCAACCGGACATTTACCGGTATCGCATATCAAAGCCTGGATACAGCCAAGCGCAAACATCATTCCCCTGGCCGAATAACATGCATCTGCTCCGAGCGACAGCGCTTTTAGTATATCAAAGCCAGTAATGATTTTACCTGCGGCCAGTATTTTTATATCATTTGATAACGCAAGCTCATCTAATGTTTGTTTTACAAAAGGCAAGGCTTCATGCAAAGGCATACCTATATGATCAGTGAATTCCAAATGAGCTGCGCCGGTTCCGCCTTCGGCACCATCAATTGTTATAAAATCCGGAATACAGCCGCTTGATTTTATTGCCTGGCAGATGTCAATGAATTCCTGCTTATCACCAATGCAGATCTTAAATCCAACGGGCTTGCCTTCAGATAATTCTCTTAATAGCTGGATAAACTGTACCAGCCCTTCAGGAGAATCAAATACCGAATGGCCTGCCGGAGAATGAATGGTTGTTCCAGGTGTTACCTGTCTTATTTCGGCAATTTCCGGAGTATTCTTTGTTCCGGGTAAAATCCCTCCGTGACCAGGCTTTGCTCCCTGAGACAATTTTAATTCGATCATTTTTACTTCGGGACGTAATGCATTTTTGCGAAATGCCAATTGATGGAACCTCCCTTCATTGTCCCTGCATCCAAAATACCCTGTACCAATTTGCCAGATCAGATCTCCTCCCATAAGATGATGTTCACTAATTCCGCCTTCACCGGTATTATGTGCAAATCCGCCCCGCTTAGCGCCCTTATTCAAAGCTTCAATGGCTGTTTTACTCAATGCGCCATAACTCATGGCGCCAATATTATAAATACTGGCATCGTAAGGCTGATTGCAAAAACGATTTCCAATTTTCACCCGCAAATTTTCTTTACTTAAATTTATCGGATATACAGAATGCGCCACCCATTCAAAACCAGTTGCGTTTGGATCAGCCTGCATTCCAAAAGCAACCGTCTGCTTTTCATTTTTTGCCCTTTGATACACAATTGACCGCTGGCGCCTGTTGAAAGGTCTTCCGTCCAGGTCAGATTCAAAAAAATATTGTCTTAGCTCCGGCCTGATTGACTCAAGAAAATACCGCACATAGCCAATGAGGGGGAAGTTCCGCAACAAAGCATGCTTTCGCTGGTGCATGTTTACAATCGCCAATAGTAGCAGCGGTATGGTTACAATAAGAAACCAGTACCATTTTTCATCGTTTATATAGCCGGCTTTAATAAATATCGCATTAAGCAATACAAGTATTAATATAATGATTCCTCCTACCGATCTCGGTTTTCGTTCGTTTGACATAACAATTGCTTTATTAATTAAAAAATATCTAAAAAGATATACACCCGATCTTTGCTGCTTTTAAATAAAACCAGGGCTTACATATTAAAGTCCGTAAGGTACATACATAGGTTTGCTGGTCCGTCAGCTCTTTCAGCTTACAGAAAATGGTATATCGAATATGTAGATTTATTCGTATCATATTTAAACCCCGTTGTGCAGGGAAATATTCCTGATTAAATTCATCCAGCTTAAACTGATCCGGTAACATCGATTGAAAATACATTCCTGCATTTACAAACGGACTAAATAAATTATCAGCAATACTTATTTGCTCTCAGTCCTGGCAATCAATTTCAGCCTTTCCTTTTTCTTAGTTGCCTGCGAAGCTTTTCTTCTACTCTTTTAAGCAGCGCCTTCCAGTGATTACCAGTCTCGGATGCAAAAACATCAGTACCTGGAATACCAAGCCTTACACTCACCATTCGCACATCGGTGGCTTGTTTACTTTCCATTTTGAAATAAAAATCTACCCAGTTTATTTCATAAATATGTTTTTGCAATCTTTTGATCATGGCCCTGACAGTTTGCTGCAATTCATCGCTAATCGTGAGGTCCACAGTCTGAATATCCATTTTAATTCCGTCTAAATTTTCTGTATAGTTCATAGTACTAAGTTTTGTGTTACAATTTTTAATTTTAAAAAACATTCCTTCTCTGTATTTTCAAGATCATATTCCTTTCTTTTTTCTTTGCCTTAAACGGCCTCATTTATGAATGCAGCAACATACATAAGGACACGGCTTTCGCTCACACGGCATTTGCATAATGCGACATAACGTTTTATTTAAACTCATGAAAGAAACAGGAAGATGGAACAGGCAAGCAGCCTGTAGGAAAAGACCAGGGTATTAAACCGCAAAAGCTTTAAAGCTGGAGAAACAGTAAAGATTTGAACAGAAGGGCAAAAATTCAGTAAATGAACAGATAGCGCCATTGCTTACACTGGTTTCAGTATACCGGTGTTTTGAGGAGTATGCAATATGTATAATTTTACCTGTCATGTATGCAAAAGTATAAACAAAATCTCAGGAAAAAAAATCTGAATCCTTATTGTTTCGTTAATGAATATTTTGTTATCAGTTTATTGGGTATATTTTTTTTGTTAGCTCAACTAAAAACTATCCTGAGGATTAATATTTGATATCTTTTGAAGTTGCGTATGGTATAAATAATAACTGTCTGTCACTAACTAAGTATGAACACAACAGCAGATCAGGTGCCAACTCCAAAAAAAAATCAATAAATTAATGGGGAGGAATAAATTGAAAAATTAATTTTTAAACCCAGCACTGCATTTATACGAAATGCTATCTGCAATCTTATCAGTTAAAGTATCTGAATGTAACAACAAACAAAGCAGCATGAAAATAACGAAATTATTTAAAGATTTTTTTGACACTGAGAAAGCAGGTGGTCTTATTCTGATTGCATGCACATTAGTTTCTTTATTAATCGCTAATTCAATTTTTGGGCAAGAATATCAGCAATTTTGGAAGACTGAATATGCAGGACTTAGTACTGAACATTGGGTTAACGATGGGTTGATGGCAATTTTCTTTTTGCTTATAGGCTTAGAGTTGGAAAGAGAAATTTATCATGGTGAACTTTCGAACTTTAAAGATGCTTTACTGCCAATTTTTGGAGCATTAGGTGGAATATTAATACCTGCAGGGCTGTATTTGCTGTTTAATTATGGCACAGCAACACAATCAGGTGCAGGAATTCCGATGGCTACAGATATTGCTTTCGCATTAGGCATTTTGTCTTTATTGGGCAAGCGGATACCAACTTCATTAAAAGTATTTTTGACAGCGTTGGCTGTAATAGACGACCTGGCAGCAATTCTGATAATTGCTTTTTTTTATACAAAGGCATTACTTTGGGTAAACTTATTGATAGCGCTAGCAATTTTTGGAGTGCTGTTAATTTTCAACCGGCTAAAAGTCAGGAATTTGTTTCCCTATTTGATCGGTGGTATTGCCATGTGGTATTTTATGCTTCAGTCGGGAGTTCATGCTACCATAACTGGTATATTATTAGCGTTTGCAATTCCATTTGGTGATGGAGATCAAAAATCATCTTCTTACATTTTACAACACTTTTTGCATAAACCGGTTGCTTTTATAATTCCACCTATTTTTGCTTTAGCCAATACCGCCATAATTTTAAGTCCGGGCATTGAACAAACGCTGACTCAGAATTACAATTTGGGAATAGCGCTGGGCCTTATTGCAGGAAAACCTTTGGGAATTTTTCTTTTATCCTTATTGGCTGTAAAATTGGGGTTTTGCAAACTGCCGCAAGACTTAACATGGAAAATAGTTTTAGGAGTTGGCTTTTTAGCAGGAATTGGTTTTACAATGTTAATTTTTATTACATTACTTGCTTTCGACAATGAGACGATAATCAACAATGCAAAATTTATGATCTTGCTTTCATCGTTAACAGCAGGATTTATCGGATTTATGAGTTTAAAAATTTCCTTAAAGGTGCCTCCATTATAACCAGTTTTGGTTTAGGGGAGATGCATGCGGCAATGGGAAATAAGTTAGTAAATATTCTGCCTAATTTCTCACCGTCTCTGTAAGGCTTTCTTTGAAATCAATAATAATCTGACACAAATTTTCAAAAGTATTAGTAAGCCTTTGGAGAAAAAAAAGCAATTTTTTGCAGGATAAAAAATCAGGAAATTCAGATGAAGAGATGTTTATTACTGTTTCCAATTCCTATAAGAAGATAATCAGGGAAATACTGTCAATCATTTATCAAATAACTCACATTTACACTGCTAATAAAATAGCCACATAATGGCAAACAGCGGCTGCCAGCACAAAGAAATGCCAGACTGCATGATTATAAGGGTATTTTTCCCAGAGATAAAAAATAACACCTAAAAGATAAAGAGCTCCGCCGATAAGAATCATCGTCATAACATCACCGGGAATATGAGTAAAAAAGGTACTTCCGCCTACTACCAGGATACATCCCATTGCTACATAAACAATTGTTGAAATAATATTCCATTTACCGGTAAAAAAAATCTTGAAAACAATTCCCAATGCAGTCAGACCCCACAATACGATTAACAACGTAATACCAAAAGCATTATTCATATAAATTAATAAAAATGGCGTATAGGTACCGGCTATCAGAAAATATATACTGATGTGGTCAAGGATTTCAAATACCCGCTTTACCTGTGCATGCTGAAACCCGTGATATAGCGTGGAAAAGGTAAAAAGTTGCAAAAAACAAAATCCATAAATAGCAGCGCCAATAACACCTGCTGTATTATTGCTTTTTATGGCAAAAGCAATCAAAATAGGGATACTAATAATACCAAAAATAATTCCAAAGCCATGTATGATACTGTTTACGAGTTCCTGTTGAATTCGTGTATTGGATCCGGGAGTTTGCATGAAAATGAATTGAGGTAGAGAATAGCCAATAGAAACCTTTACAAAATTACCAAATTTAGTGCAACCTCTATCAATGAAAATCACCCATACTGATTATAGACCTCTTCTAATTGCGATGGAGGTACTCCTCCGGATTGCCGCAAGTTCACTTCACTATCCTTAAAAAGTAAGAGCATGGGAACTGCTTGTAAGTTTATACTATCAGTAATTGAAGAAATAAGGATCATTGATGTAGATCCTGTTAGGGGCAAAAACGTGTCAGCAGACGAAATGTTTAGTCAGCTTTAATTAAAAGGAATCTCCTGGCGCTATTGGTATTCCACCTAATGCTGCTTTAATAGTTTTCTGTAATTCGGGAACAGCTTCTTCCATAAACCAGGGATTTATCGTTACCCAGTTTTGATTGCGTGGAGAAGGATGTGGTAATGGGAAATAAGCAGGTAAATATTCTGCATAATTTCTTATCGTTTCTGTAAGGCTTCCTTTAAAATCTTTTTTCAAATAATATCGCTGGGCATACTGGCCTACTAATAAAACAAGCGGTTTGTTTTTAAAATATTTAAATACCTGCGGATGCCATAGCGGAGCACATTCCGGGCGTGGTGGAAGATCGCCGGAGATGCCCTTTCCGGGATAACAAAAGCCCATGGGCAAAATTGAAATGAATGCCGGATTATAAAAAATTTCATCACTTACATTCATCCAGCCTCTTAATTTTATACCACTGGGATCGTTCCATGGGATACCTGATTCATGCACCCGTCTGGAGGGAGCCTGGCTAACAATTACAATTTTTGAAAATTCACTTAATTGTACTACTGGCCTTGGGCCTAACGGTAAATGTTCTTTGCAAACTTCACAACGTTGTATTCTATCTAAAAGTTCATTCATTTAAAAAAAATAATCATGAATATTTAATCTTCAAAATAAAATGCCTGCTATTCATCTTGAAATCAAAACAGCATATCATTTTTCATCCAACGCTTTTTCATAATTCAATTCTCCATTCACAATTCTTGCAGGTGCTGTATAAGGATGTTCTGTTGCTTTTTCAATACCCATTATATGCATCACTTTCCAACCGCCCTTCTTTAAATAATCAGAAACCATAGAACGGTGACAGCGCCACCACACTGCTTCGGAGCACATATATGCTGTTCGTTTTTTTAATGCAATCTCCTCCAGTTCTTTTATTCCATCTTTAAAAGAATCTGTTTCCATGTAATCAGCATAGCTTCTAAAAGCAATATGCCGCCAGGCAGTATTTTTTGAATCCGGGTTTGGTTTTCTTCTTCCACCAAGATCTTTTAAATGAACATATTGGATATTGTTCTCCGGCAACGAAACTTCCAGCGCTTCTTTATTGAAATGAGGAAACTTACGTGAGCTTGGAAAACTTCGGATATCAGCTATTAACTCAATGTTGAATGAATGAAGCATTGCGATAAGTTCTTCCAAAGAACGGGTGGAATGACCAATGGTCCAAATAGTTTTATTTTGTTCTTTCATTTAATTTTATGTAATCAAAATTTTCACTCATCCTATTTCGGTTCATAGCTTCCCGGCACAGTGCGAAAACCAATTGCCAGACGGTTCCATCCGTTTATAGCCACTATCGCCATCGTTAATGCAACCACTTCTTTTTCATCAAAATGTTTTCGAACCGAATCATATAATGAATCCGTTACGTCATTTCCAGAAATCAGTGTGAGTGCTTCTGTCCATGCTAAAGCTGCACGTTCCTTTTCTGTATAAAAAGGGGTTTCCTTCCAGGCGCTTAAAGCATACAGGCGTTGTTCTGTTTCGCCTGCCTTGCGGGCATCTTTGGTGTGCATATCAAGACAATAAGCACAACCATTTATTTGGGAAGCCCTGATTTTAACAAGTTCGAAAATAGTAAGATCGAAACCAGATTCAGCTACATATTTCTCCAGTTCCAGCATCGCTTTTAAAGCTGCGGGCGCAACTTGGGCGTAATTTAATCTTTGTTTCATCATGTTAAGTTTATTGCAAAATACAACTATTAATGCTTCTCCATTTCGTCCATGGCAATGGTTGCATGCGCATAAGCAGCACCTGCACGCATCTCTGCAGCTATCCAAATAGCTTCCATAATCTCTTGTTTGCTAGCCCCCTTTCGCATAGCAGTTTTTGAATGCGACCGGATGCAATAAGGGCATTGGGTTACATGCGCTACCGCAACTGCAATTAATTGTTTTGTTTTTTCAGAAAGTGCGCCCTCCTCAAATACTGTTTTGCTGAAATTCCGCCATGCTTCTAAATTTTTAGGAGCCAGTGCCCCTTTTTTATCAGCCAGTTCCTTTGTTGTTATCGGAAATAAATTTTCGTTTTCCATGATTTACATTTTATTATTGTTATTAATTTCCTGTTGGCAAAAATCTATTATCCTGAAATTTGTTTTCACCCCACCACGATGTTTCCTCCCGGGTAAACGATGATAAAAGATTTTCAAGTGAAGTTTCGGCAGGAGGATGTAACAAATCTGTATCCAACACACTGCCAAACTCACTATACATAATCATGTTTAAACAAAAATGGAATTATAAAAACAACACAAAGAGCGGTTATCACAATAATGCCTTCCAGCAGTTCTCTGAATTCGATTGTTAAAGCTGGATCTGGAGACCGTTGAACATACGAGGTACCCAACAATAGCAGTAGCGTTAAAACAACGCCAAGTGCCTGATAAACAAGCCCGCCGTTTTTTAAATAATGCTGAAAAAAATAAAAGCCAACGCCAGCCAGGGTTACTACAATTAACAGCGCAAAAATGATGGTGGAAACATTAATAAGGGCAGACAAATGAAAGCCTATGGACCCCCTGAAAAAAGCATTGAAAAAAAGACTCAGTACTATTGCTGTAATGCCTGCAAAAACACCTGCTAAAAGCGATTTAGAAAATTCTGTTTGTTCATAATCGTGGTTCATAATATTATAATTTAAGGTGAAAAAATACATTTTTTTTAAAGCAGATGCCGGAAAGTTTCCTGTTCTGATGGCTTGCTATTAAATTAACCAGATAAAATGTTGCTGAAATATTATTGGCAACTTCACTCAGCACTTTAAAACTTCGGGAATGCCACTTACGTTTGTTCCGGCAATCCTATATAAAATATCACTGCATTGTCATTCTTCTTCTTCATAGCCTTTAGTAGGAATAATAAATAATGGTATTGAGCTGTGATGCAAAACATACTCCGCTACACTTCCCATCAAAATCTTTTCTAAGCCACGCCGGCTGTGCGTACCCATAACAAGTATATCTGCTTGCAATTCTTTTGCAGTTTTCAATATAGCTTCTCCAAATACCCCGTTTTTAACAATCGTTTGAATTGTTTCATCATTCAAATGTTGTTTCGATTTATTAAGGTAATCCTGTGCTGCTCTTTCCAATTCCACTGCACTATCGGTTTCAACCAAATTGCCAAAGTCGGTAAACCCCATGATAGGCGAATAGTTCAGGTAGGAATAGTAAGTGGCATCAGAAATTACATGCAATAAAATGGCCTGAGCATTCATCGCCTTTGCCAATTTATGACCGGTCTCTGCAACTTTTTGTGCAGAGGGATTATAGTCCAGTGCTATTAATATTTTTTTCATCTTTTTGATTTTAGCTTTTATGTTAACGTTATATTTTAGCAGTCAGGTCTAACTGGTAAGCCACGCTTTAAGCACAAGCGCTTCATTGTGCTCTTTATCTTTTGCGCCATATATCAATGTAATAACTCCCTTCTTAAGCTGTTCTTTTAGTACTAAAACCTGTTCTTTATTTTTTTTGAGTTCCTGCTGATATCTTTTTTGAAATTCTTGCCACTTCTCTGGCTCGTGGCCAAACCACTTTCGGAGTTCTGTACTCGGTGCAATTTCTTTCAACCATAAATCAACTGCGGCTTTTTCCTTTGTGAGCCCCCGTGGCCACAGCCTGTCCACCAGAATACGTTTGCCGTCGTCTTCTGCAGGTTTTTCATAGACTCTTTTAATTTTTAGTTTCATATTCACTTCCGGGTTTATTATTACTAATTTGTCCTTTCCATTGATAAATTCCCGATCAGGGGTTTGAAGCAGTTTTATCTTCTGCCAGTGCAGCATCATCTGACTTTGTTTTTAAATCACTATCAAGTGCATATAAAGCTTCGCCGCTTGCTTTAACCCCACCTGCAATTTTTATTTTATCCAAAAGATTTAATGCCAGTGTTTCTTCTTCCGTTTGCTCCTTTACAAACCATTGCATAAAATGCCAGGTCGCCCAATCTTCTTCATCAAAACTCATTTTAACCAATTTGTAAATCCCCTTGGTATTATCAACCTCCTGTTCAAATATTTGTTCAAAGCAATCCTGAACACCTGTCAGCTCCTTTGGCGGAGCAGGAATCGCTTCTATTTTCACTTTAGCACCTCTTTCCAAAATATATTCCAGGATTTTCATCATGTGGTTTCGCTCCTCATTTGCATGCCTGAATAAAAAATTTGCAATACCTCCATATCCTTCGCCTGATGCCCATGCCGCATAAGACAAATAAATTTGTGATGCTGATGCTTCTTTTGTCATCTGCGTGTTAAGTGCAGTTGCCAATTTTACTGATAATCGATTCCTTTTCATTGTATTTATTTTTTAATATTTTAAATTAATCTCATCAATTTTTTTTTAAAATTCCTCTTTCACAATTAACGCTGTGTCAATCTTTAA
This sequence comes from Chitinophagales bacterium, assembly GCA_038328115.1. Classification (GTDB taxonomy): domain Bacteria; phylum Bacteroidota; class Bacteroidia; order Chitinophagales; family Chitinophagaceae; genus Ferruginibacter. The sequence continues at coordinate 6,427 of JBBQLS010000019.1, read as the reverse complement.
ACTTAATAACTGTTTTTCAATTGCATCCATCATTGGTTCGGGCCCGCATAAATAAATTTTTACGGCATTGCCGGCAATATGTCTTTTTAATAATTCTTCATTAATGTATCCGTGTTCGTATCCTTCTTCTTTTTCATCGGAGAGTACATTAATAAAATTCTTCCCCAATAACTTTTCGAATTCTTCTTTAAGTATAATATCGGCTTTAGTTTTGTTGGCAAAGATGAGCTTGCTGTTACCTATTTGATTTTTAGATTGTAAAAACCTGAAAATGGAAATAAATGGTGTTACTCCGGCACCGCCCGCAATAAAGATGCCTTCGCCTTTAAAAGCAATAGCCCCAAAAACATCATGCAAAATCAATTCATCATTCACTTTCAGTTGCAGTAATTCGTTTGTAACACTTTTATGTGAAGGGTACGTTTTAATGGTAAATTCGAGATACTCATTCTCAGGAAGAGAGGTGAAAGTGAAAGGCCTTTTCTCGTACTGCCATTCAGCTTTATTTATGGAAACTTCGGTAGCCTGTCCCGGTACGAAGGTGTATCCTGCTGGTTTATCCGTCACAATCTTCAATACATCATGTGTGATTTTACTGATCACTTTTATCTTTACAATATGTTGTTCCATCCTTTTTATATTTTAATGTTAGGCAATTTTATCTGGTAGCGTAGTAGTAAGGGTTAACAGAAAAACAGTTTCTTTTAAAGCTATTACGCTATGTGGAATACATTCATGCAAGGCAATCATTTGACCGCTATTTAATTCAACCGTTTGACTGTTGGCATTAAACTGAATTTTACCCTCTAATACCTGTACACTAATCATGCCATTAGCAGTATGCGCCACCATTTCAGCTCCTTCATGCAAGGCAATCAATACAATGCGTAAGCCATTTGTTTTAAAAACTGTGATGGCATTCCGGTCACTATTCTCCCATGCCGCTTCGCTCTTGATCTGTATTATAAACATGGGTAAATCAATACTAACGAGTGCGGCATCAATCATGCGGTCACCATCGGGCCGTTGCGTGGTAGCGCTGTTATATTTTTCTTCCATATTTATTTTAATTATCCATTAAACAAGTATGCGTTGCATTTTCAAATAACTTAATCATACAAATGCATTAATTTTTTCTTTTCAATAGCCCCCAGAATTTTGTCGTATGCTTTATTAAACTTTTGGATGCCTTCATCTTCCAGTTTTTGAGTAATGCTATCAAGGTCAATTTTATTTTCTTTCAGGTGTGCCAACAACTGAGTTGCATCTTTGAGACCATCCTCCAGACGATTTTCGGGCAAGCCATGATTCCTGAAAGCCTCAAGTGTTTCTACCGGAATGGTATTAATAGTTTCGGGGCCTATCAAAGCCTCTACATATTTCACATCACTGGAAGTTGCATCTTTGGTACTGGTGCTGGCCCATAATACCCGCTGACGTTTTGCTTTTTTTTCTTCCAGTTTTTTAAAGCGCTCACCAGAAAAAATATCTTTATAAATTTCATACGCTTTTTTTGCAGAGGCAATAGCAGTTTCACCTTTTAAATCAGAAAGACCGTTATTCAGTTTCGCATCAATCATAACATCAATACGACTGACGAAGAAACTGGCAACAGATGTAATCTGATCAATAGGTTTATTTGCTTTAACCCTGTCTTCCAAACCAGAGAGGTATGCATCCACAACCTGCCGGTACCGCTGCAAACCAAACAAAAGAGTAATATTTACGTTAATCCCTTCGCTGATACATTTTCTGATAGCAGCCAAACCTGCTGTGGTAGCGGGTATTTTTATCATTACATTACTGCAGTCAACCGCTTTCCATAAAGCTGCAGCCTGCTTTATGGTTCCTTCGGTGTCATGAGCAAGATGGGGTGATACCTCAAGACTTACAAAACCATCCAGGCCTTTGCTTTTTATATACACCGGTTTAAAAAAACCGGCTGCACGTTTGATATCTTTTACCGCAACATCAAAAAAAATGGCTTCATTACTTCCATTCGACTGCGACAGAGATGTAATATCATCATCATAATCCGAACCGGCACTGATCGCCTTTTCGAAAATGGATGGGTTAGAAGTAACGCCGCTGATTCCATCTTCTTCAATCATTTTTTTTAGCTTCCCTGAGTCCATAATTTCCCGGTCAAAAAAATCAAGCCAAATACTTTGGCCGAAACCCTCTAATTGTTTTAATTTATTTTGTACCATAATGCATCATTTTTATTTTATAGCCGTTCAAATTTCAATTCTTTAGTTGTGTAATTCTTAATCATATCTTTCCTGTGCTGCCTGACTCATTAGCATCATAATTCTCATTATAAAAAAGCAATACTTATTTCACTACCAACTTCGCTTTCATTACCACATGAATACTGCAATAATAATCAGCGCTTTTAGTAACCACTAAACTCCAAGATTGGCCCGGAGCAAGTGGTCCCGAAGTCCAAAGTTTACCCTTTTCTTCTGTTACATCGTGTGTTACAATGTCGTTGTTTGTCCAAACTACCGTATCTCCTTTTTGTACTGTGAGTTCAGCCGGCTGAAATTGCATTTGTTTAATTTCAATGTTATGAACTTTATCTACTGGTTCTTGAATTTTTAGTGCCCTTTCTTCCGGAGTGGTGCAACTGTTTAAAAGAAACATAAAGCAAAACAGGTAAACACTGTTTCTAAATATTGAATTCATATTTATCATTTTTTATTGAATTCCTTTTGCACCATTTCTGCATGTGCCAGATGTGTTTTAAAAAGTGGTAATGCAGATTGCAATAAACTTTTCAGTTCCTTGTTGGTTGCATCCGGTATTAACACATTTGCAACCTCGTTGATGGCTGCTTTGTGATAAGCCACTTCATTATCAATGTAGGCTTTATCGAAAGCGGCACCTTTTTTTGAATTAAGCATAGCTTTTGTTTTAGTGGCACCTGCAAGAAATGACTTGGTGGTGGCATTATCTTTTGGTGTTACTCCCAGCTTGGTTACCAATGCTACCGCCTGGTCAATTATAGACTGGTGGTCTTTCGCCATTGTTTCTGCAAACTTCAGTACATCAGCATTTTTTGTTTTTTTCTTTGCAATTTGTGCATACTCAATGTCTATCTGGTTTGCCGTTACTGCAACAGACGCAATTTCAGGATCTGTAAGTTTGGTGGTTTTCTGTGCATGTACTGGCACTGAAAACAAAAGAGAGCACATAACTATACCAGTTATCAGCACCTTAAAATTTGTGTTCTTTTTCATAATATCTGTGTTTTAAATTGTTAAAAAAATATGTTTTATTAATAGTCTTCGTTGTCTTCAATTGCCTTCGGCTTTTTTTATATTATACTATTTATCTGGATATGGTTCTACTGATAAGATTTGTAATTTGGAAGATGCTAAGAGCAAATCATTCATATGCTTACCGGTAAAGACTGTAATTTTAGTTTCTGAAAATGGGTTCACTAATATCATATCAGCACCAATATGTTTAGCATAATCTAAAGTTGCTCTTGGAAGATTCGTACCGTTCAAAACATGGTATTCTACTGCATTTGTCAGCCTGCTTTTTAATAACCGGTAAGTTTCGAGAAGATAATTCCTGTCTGTATTCCAGCTTACCATTTTACTTTGTAAAGTAACCACATGTATTTTGGCCCTATCCCTTTTTGCAAATTCCATTGCCAATTCAATTTTTCGATATGGGATAAAAGAACGTACAGGAACAACAATAGTTTTAATTTTATTTTGCATCGATCCTCTTCTAATAGTGAGTACAGGGCAAGAACTTGATTTGGCAAGACGATTGGGGTAAACAGAGCGGGATAATCCAAAGAAATCCGGACTTCTCTTTTTTGCTATAATTATAAGCTGGGCCTTTATTTGTACAGCTACCTGAATAATTTTAGCATGAACGGTGCCCTCTAACATGCAAATTTTTACTGTAGTTGGTGGAATGGTTAATTCAATGGCAATTTTCCATCCCTTTAGTTTCCGCAGGGCTTCGCTGTCGTTTTTTTCTTTATCAATGTAACTACGCCCGTTTCTGCTAAGAATATGATTCCAGACATGCTGAGGACTACTTACATGAAGCAAATGGATAACAGCACCTGGCGACTGCACCAATTCAATTGCCTTTTTTACAGCCACTTCTGTATTTACACTAAAATCCACGGGAACTAATATATTTGATAAAAGAATTGACATGAAGAGATTCTATCCTTTTTAAAATTTTTGAAGTTGAAAGAACAAATGTAAAGCCGTACTGTTAGGTGGTCATTAGAAAGAAATTAGAAAACGATTAGAATAGTTTCATTTATTACCAGGCTAACCTGATAAGCAGTAACTTTCCATATCAAAAAAAATATTTTAATACAGTATGAACGAAATAAAAATATTAATTGTAGAAGATGAGCAAAAAATAGCTGATACGCTGAAATTCGGGCTTACTGAAATTGGTTTTAATGTAGAAGTTGCTTATGACGGAAAGCTAGGCTACAGCATGTTTTGTGCACATGATTTTAACCTGGTTATTCTCGATATTAATCTTCCCGGCATGAATGGTTACGACCTGTGCAAGGCCATTCGTTCCGCAAATGAGCAAATACCGGTTCTTATGCTCACTGCTATGAGCACCATGAATGATAAAACGCAGGGGTATGATGCAGGTGCAGACGACTACATGGTTAAACCGTTTGAATTTAAAGAGCTGCTGCTTAAAATCAGGTCTTTGCTTAAACGTACTATGGGAAGAAACCTACCTGTTGGAAACGTATTGAAAGCATCGGACCTGGAAATGAACCTTGATAGTAAAGAAGTAAAAAGAGATAACAGGTTAATCAATCTTACGGCTAAGGAATTTCAATTGCTTGAATATCTGCTTCGCAATAAAAACAGGCTCGTATCACGGGTAGATATTGCTATCAATGTATGGGAAGTAGATTTCGAAACTAATACCAATGTGATAGATGTATATATCAGTTATCTCCGCAATAAAGTGGATAAAAATTTTGAACATAAACTAATTCAAACCCATGTTGGTATGGGATATATTCTAAAAGAAAATTGATGCCGGCAAGGATAAAAATAACATTGTTTTTTACATTAATAATGTTTCTGTTGCTGTCGCTGTTTTGTGGTATCATTTATTATTTTTCATATACTAACAGGTTAGATAATATTAAAACGCATTTAACTAACCGGACATTAACTACTGCAAAATTACTTAGTGATCCTGAAATATTTGACTCAACTATTATTAGTAAAATAGATGCAACCACTAGAAATATAGCAGCAATAACAAACGAAAGCATTCAGGCATATAACCATCTTAATAAAAGAATTTATACTTACAGTGATTTGCCCGCTGACAGCTTACAAATCAGTAATGACATAATAAATGAAGCAAAATCAAAAACAACTTATTTTTTTACTGTTGGAAAAAAAGAAGCTACCGCTTGTTATTATAGTGCTGATAGTGTAGTTATTATTGCTGCAGCTTTTGATGCCGGGGGCAGAAGAGATCTCAGGTGTATAAAGATTATTCTGTTTTTTTGTTTCGCTGGTATAATTTTAATCGCATTTGTATCCGGGTGGTTTTTTTCAAAAAAATTATTATTGCCTATCAGAAAAATCGCCGATGAAGTAAATGTTATTTCTGCACAAAGTTTAAAACTCCGGATAAAATCAGGAACTGCAAATGATGAATGGAACTATTTAACCAAAACATTAAATGACCTGCTGAACCGCTTACAGGAAGGTTTTGAGATACAGAGCCGTTTTATATCTTCGGCTTCACATGAATTATCCACTCCGTTAACATCCATATCAAGCCAGCTAGAAGTGTCACTTCAAAGAGATAGAGTGGCAGAAGATTACCGTAAAGTTATGCAATCAGTTTACCAGGATGTGCGGCACCTGAATAAACTTACCCAAACCTTATTGGAGTTTGCTAAAGCTTCTGGTACGGCCGGTGGTATAGAAATTGAATTGGTGAGAATTGATGAAATATTGATGCGCCTCCCCGGCGAAATGATAAAATTTGATGAACACTATTCGGTAAAGCTGGAATTTGATGAATTACCCGAGGATGCAGAAAGATTGGTGGTATTTGGAAATGCTGAACTATTATTCACTGCTATAAAAAATATTGTTTCCAATGCATGTAAATTCTCTGTTAATGGTTTAGCAAAAGTGAACTTATCTGTTGAAAAAACAACAATAATTATTTCAATAAAAGATGAAGGGAAAGGTATTGCTGAAAAAGACTTATCAAATATTTTTCAACCATTTTTCAGATCAGAAGATAGTCATGGAATAACCGGATTTGGCGTTGGTTTGCCATTAGTACACCGCATTATTAAATTACACAATGGACAAATAACTGCGAACTCTGTTGTTGGAAAAGAAACAACATTTATTATTGAACTACCCATTGCAGCCGATTC
>JBBQLS010000018.1:0-32184 GCA_038328115.1 Chitinophagales bacterium | reverse complement strand
TGCTTTTCATATTGATTATTTTCTCCTGATCCACGCCTGTTTTGAGCTTCTGTTGTATTTATTCCAAGAGCAAGGATAAATACAAAAACTGTAAGTAATTTTATTTTCATTTTTTTTGTTTTAATGATAGGAGAATTATTTTCCTCCCACTGATGGATAGACAGCAGTTGATAAAGGCCGTTTAACAAGGGCTTGTTAAATTAAATTAATGTTGACCGGCGCAGGCAGTATATTAAAGCTTTTCCGGTGATGGATACAAAGCCCGTATTGCTCAATAGCATTTCGGTGGTTAGCAGTTCCGTAACCCTTATTTTTATCCCATCCATAATGCGGAAACAATGCATGAATTTGTTGCATAAATTCATCGCGGTAGGTTTTTGCAAGAATGCTGGCGGCGGCAATGGCAGCATATTTTCCATCGCCTTTTATAATGCATTGATGCGGCAAATCGGGATAGGCTTTAAAACGGTTTCCATCTATCAATAAAAACTCAGGTATTACTGTTAACTGATCAATGCAAAGATGCATGGCGGTAAAACTGGCCTGCAAAATATTGATCTTATCAATAGTATCATTATCTACCGATGCTACTGAAAAACAAATGCTTTCTTTTTCTATCACAGGCCTTAACAGATCACGTTGTTTCTCATTCAGCAGTTTGCTGTCGTTTAGTAAAGGGTGATGAAAATCTTTTGGCAGGATGACTGCCGCCGCAAATACAGGCCCGGCATAGCACCCACGGCCGGCTTCATCCAAACCAGCTTCGGTTAAATCTTTATGTAGAAATTGAGCTAACATTTGTGTTTAACAAATATCAGTTAAAACCATAAAAAAACAATTCATTTTGCTGTAACAGTATTTGCTGCCATAAATTTGCAGTTGCAATGGAAAATATCTTACAGCAATCTTCACAAAAACAACAACGCTCACAACGCCAGATAGCTTACTGGCTTTTGATTGGTGTTGGTATGATCATCATTCAGGTTTTACTCGGCGGCATTACCCGGCTTACAGAATCGGGCCTTTCTATAACCGAATGGAAACCCATAACAGGTTCTTTACCGCCATTGAATAATGCAGCCTGGCAGGTTGAGTTTGACAAGTATAAAGGAACCGACCAGTTTAAATTTGTACACCAGTATTTTACATTATCTGAGTTTAAATTTATTTTTTTCTGGGAATGGTTTCATCGCACCTGGGCAAGGCTGATGGGGCTGGTTTTTTTGGTTGGCTTCATTTATTTTCTGGCCAGCAAAAAGTTTGAGAAAAGAATGATAAAGCCCATGATCGTTCTGTTTATACTGGGTGGCCTGCAGGGTTTCATTGGCTGGTTTATGGTAAAAAGCGGGCTGGTACCCGAAAAATACTTTGTTGGTCATGTAGAATTGACCACGCATTTTATTGCAGCCCTTGGGTTGCTTAGTTATACTTTGTGGTTTGGATTAAGTTTAATTATTAAGGAAGAACAAAAAGTAATTGATAAAAAACTAAGGAATTTTTTGTTACTCATTTTAACGATACTTTTTTTTCAACTGATATATGGCGGTTTTATGGCTGGTTTACGGGCTGCAATAACAGCCCCAACCTGGCCTGATATTAATGGAAGTATGATTCCTGCTGCCATTACCGAGCTTTCGCCTTTTACAAAAAACCTGGTTGCCAATCCGATCACTATTCATTTTATTCATCGTGGGCTTGCGTATTTGTTAACTATACTCATTGGCACCTGGTGGTACAAATCAAGGGCAGTTAGAAACAAAGAATTATTTAACAGGCTTCGCATAACGGTTATAGCGCTGGTTTTGCTGCAGGTATTGCTGGGTATATTAACCGTACTGAATGCGACGTATCCAAACCGGTTGGTAGCTCTGGGTGTTTCCCACCAGTTTGTTGCCATGGTTTTGCTTATGATCATTATTTCACTGCTTTTTATAGTTCGAAAAAAACAGGTACTGTAATTTTAAACCGGTGAATCACCGGTTGGTTTCAAACATTATGTTGTAATTTTAAGCTACAGCCTCGTGCATGAAACAAAGCCTCAAAAATATTTACTACTTCTTTCCTGTTCAGCTTTTTATATTGCATTTCAGAAAATTTCAGGTGTTGCTGGTATTCTGGTATGTGCTTGGCAGTACCATCAACAGCGGCTTTATGAAACATTATGGTGCAGATGCCTTGTTCCTTTCTCCTGAATACCTTGGCCAGGTAAATATCTTAAGTGCATTTATAGTTGGTTTGGCAATGGGTGTTTTTTTTATGAGCTGGAACATTACAACCTTTATCCTGCATAGTAAACGTTTCAGGTTTTTGGCAACTACCACAAAACCGTTTTTAAAATACTGTATAAACAATGCCATACTGCCATTGCTTTTTCTAGTATTCTACCTGTATAAACTTTTTGTTTTCGATTTGCACAAAGAGCTGATGACCGGTAGTGAAATAATTGGAGTGATCGCCGGTATCCTTGGAGGTATCAGCCTGATCGTTGCATTTTCGTTTGCTTATTTTTTTGGTGCCGAAAAAACGATACAACGTACTATAGCTCCCATAATTGATACCGCACAGCATTTTAATGTTAACTACTATTCGGGTAATCCAGAAACAGAAATACCTGGGTTAAAAATAAGCACCTACCTGTCAGGCGGCTTCAGGGTTAAAAAGCCAAGAAATACATCGCATTATAACCAGGAGTTTTTAGATACGGTATTTAAAAGGCATCATCTTTCAAGTATTCTTAGCATAGTACTATCTTTTATATTTTTAATTGTGGTTGGGTTTTTTATGGACAGCCCCATTTTTGAAGCACCGGCTGCTGCCAGTATTCTTATATTTTTTGCAACCATGACGGCTGTTATTGGTGCCCTGTCTTATTTTTTACAAAGCTGGAGTTTGCCGGCTTTTATAGTGCTTATTTTGTTTGTAGATGTGTTGTACAAAAATGAATTTATTGACAACCGCAACAAAGCATATGGCTTAAATTATAATAATAACAAAGACCGGCCCGGATATGATAAAACTGCCCTGCTGAATTTATGCACCGCAGAAAAAGCTGAGGCCGACAAGGCAAACATGTTACAGGTACTGGCAAACTGGAAGGCAAAGCAACACGATGAAAAGCCGGTGATGATATTCATTGATGTAAGTGGCGGAGGTTTGCGCAGCGGCACATTTGTAATGAATACGCTTCAAAAATTAGACAGTGCCGTTAACGGAAAACTGATGAGCCATACCATGCTGATAAGCGGGGCCAGCGGTGGTATGCTGGCAGCAACCTATTATCGGGAGTTATACCGGCAAAAAAGGAAAGACAGTGCACTTGTTTTATATAACCCCATTTACGCAGATAATATTGCCAAAGATCTGCTGAACCCGGTTTTTTCGTCAATGGTGGCAAGAGATATTTTTTCTCCTGCACAAAAATTTACTGTGGGCAAATACAAATATGTAAAAGACAGGGGTTATGCATTTGAACAAAAGCTGAACAGGAACAGCAATAATATGCTGAATAAACAATTGCATGAATATGCTGCTGATGAACGCAATGCAGATATTCCGTTAATGATATTCAATTCAACCATCAGCCGTGATGGCCGGAAGATGATGATCTGTTCGCAACCCATCAGTTTTATGATGAAACCCTTGCTGCCTGCCAATGAAATGCCGGCCGGGCCGGATGCAGTTGATTTTGCTGCCATGTTTTCAAAACAGGATCCGCTGAACATTCGGCTGCTTACTGCACTGCGTATGAATGCAAGTTTCCCTTACGTTTTGCCCAATGTATGGCTGCCCAGCAACCCGGTTATTGATGTAATGGATGCAGGCCTGCGGGATAACTACGGGCAGGAGAGTACGCTGCGGTTTATAGATAATTTTAAAGACTGGCTGAAAGAAAATACCAGCAAAATAATTGTACTGCAAATACAGGACAGGCAACAGGATAACTGGCAACAACCTTTTGAAACCGGCTCTATAACAGATATTTTAATAAAGCCCGGAACCATGTTGCAGAATAACTGGTACAAGCTGCAGTCTTTTTCAGAAACCGATCAATATAGTTATCTGCAAACCAATTTTGGAGCAATAGTGCAACGCATATCGTTTATGTATGCGCCCCCAGCCGAACAAAAAGGAGCAGCGCTTAATTTTCATTTGACAGGCAGGGAAAAAATTGAGGTAAGAGAAGCTTTTAACAGCAGTTATAATCAGGCTTCGCTGACAGTAATAAAAAATCTGCTTAAATAATTGATCAGGGTATCAGCAGTTTAAAGGCATTTTCAATAATCTCAATTTCAAAAGCATCGCTGCTGTCAGCCGGATCGCCATCAATATGCAATGGCGCCAACTCAGGATTTTTTATCGTTATTTTTTTTGCCTGGAAATAGTGAATATCGTTTTTATGGTATTTTTTGTCTTCATACATTCTTACCTGCCCATTGCGTATCTGTTTTAAAATGGTCCAGATCAAACGTAGCTTACTCATTTTGTTTACCACCACAATATCCAGCAAACCATCGTGCAGACTGGCCTGAGGGGCAATGGTAAAATTATTGCCAAACTGGTTGCTGTTGGCGATGCTGATAAAAAAAGCTTCGCTGGTTATAGATTTACCATTCAATAATATTTCAAAATTATAATGCCTTGCACGAAAGAAATTTTTAACGGATTGTTTTATATAGGTAGAAAGCCCACGCTTTTTTTGCTTTGCAAAATCGTGGGCAACCTGTGCATCAAAACCCAGCCCGCAGAGCATACAACTGAATTTTTTATTGATGTAAAAGCTGTCTATATAAACGGCATTGCCGGCAAAAATACAGTCCAGCGCTTTATGAATTCTTTTTGGAATTTTTGCTGCCAAAGCCAACCCGTTACCGCTGCCCATAGGTATAATGCCAATATTAACAGGTACGCCCAATAAGCCATGGGCTACCTTGTTTACGGTGCCATCGCCGCCGCAAACAATAATATCGGTAATATTTTCTGCTGCAATCTTTTCTTTCAGGTAAGCATATTCCCCGGCAGCATTGGTATGCAGTATTTCAAAAGGAATATTTTTTCCGGCGGTTTTATTCTTGATTATATCGAGCAATAAACCCTTGCCCCCTGTTCCGGAAATGGGGTTTATAAAATAAATAAATTTTCGGTGCATGAATTATTTTTCAAAAATTTATCAGTTTGAAAGGCTATCAGGCAGAGCTAACCCTACTTCAACAGCACTTCAACAAGGCAGTAAAGAATGGAGGTAAAACCTTTTTCAAGAACTTCAAACTGATATACAACCTATTTTTTACTTGTAAGTGTACCCAGGTAAACTTTAGATACAGCTTCTTTACTTTTTGTATTTGCAGGAGTTTTTTCTACATACATAGTTACAGGCTTACCGCTTTTGAGCCTTTTAATAACTGCTTTATCTGTAAGCACAAACTGCCCTACTGCGCCTTGTGTTTCAGACGCAGTAAATAAGGTTTCTTCACCATCGCCCATTATCATTACTTTTCTAAAATAGCCGCCATCAACCGATTTACCCTGTATTTGTATAGTTAATTTGTCAATGTTTTTGTAAACAGATTTTTTGTAAGAAAGTTTGCCGCCGGTTGTTTGTCCTGCTGTAAGGCTGATTTGGCCAGCTTTTACCGCATTAATAAAAACATCTACCGTGCATTGTGCAAAAGAAACAGCACTAAATGCAACCAGTAAAACGGTAAATAAGAATAATTTTTTCATGATGTAAAAGTTTAAGTTTTAAAATTAATCAAATAATGTGACACTTTTAAAAATGTAATTACAGGCACGTAGGTAATTTAGCAGTATAAAATGTTTACCACCTTATTAATGCAGCAGCCCAAGTAAAGCCACTGCCGAATGCTGCCAGGCAAACGAGGTCGCCCTCTTTTATTTTGCCTTGCTCCCAGGCTTCGCATAATGCAATGGGCACCGATGCTGCAGTTGTGTTTCCGTATTTTTGGATGTTATTGTAAACCTGGTCATCTCGCAGCTGTAATTTTTGCTGTACAAACTGTGCAATGCGCAGGTTGGCCTGGTGCGGTATCAGCATATTTATATCGGCCGTTGTTAAACCATTTGCTGCCAGTGCTTCTTTAACAACCTCGGGCATTTTAATAATTGCTTTTTTAAAAACAGCGGGGCCATCCATGTTCGGAAAATTCTGTGCCTCATCAATCATAGCATGGCTCATAAACATTTGCCCCATTTCAGCTTCATCAAAGTTTGCAACCGGGTTGGTTACCCAGTGGTTGGCATGCGTACCAGGATTGTACATGGCTAATATTTCGGCACTATTACCATCGCTGTGTAAATGGGTGCTTAAAATACCCTGACCATCATTTTGTGTCGGCTGTAATACAACAGCACCTGCACCATCACCAAAAATCACGCTGATATTTCTGCCACGGGTACTAAAATCAAGTCCGAAGGAATGTTTCTCTGCACCAACCACTAAAATATTTTTGTACATCCCGGTTTTAATAAACTGATCGGCAACCGACAATGCATACACAAACCCGCTGCATTGGTTACGTACATCCAAAGCGCCGATCTCTTTCATCTTCATAGCACGCTGCAATAAAACACCGCAGCCGGGAAAATAATAATCGGGACTCAGCGTTGCAAAAACAATAAAGTCAATATCCTGTGGGGTAATGCCTGCACTTTCGATGGCTATCGTTGCAGCCTCAACACCCATGGTGGTAGTGGTTTCGCCGGTGCGGTCGGCATAGTGCCTTTCTTTTATACCGGTACGTTCCTGTATCCATTCGTCAGAAGTATCCATGTATTGTTTCAGGTCTTCGTTGGTAAAAACATTTTTGGGAACATAGTAGCCAATACCGGCAATCTTACTTCTTTGCATGCAATCGTTTGTTTAGAGCAGGCAATTTACAAAATAACGCATGATTTGCAACTGTTTCAATTGCAACCAAACGTTAATGTACTTTTTCCATATCCCGCAGGCAAAATTCATCATCCAGTATTGGGTGTACCCTGGTGAGGTAATGAACTTCCACCGACTTGCGCAGTGCAGCGCTGTTGAAGATCATTTTAGCGGTAAAATGTTCGGCCAGCGGCAGCAAAGAAAGCTTGTCGCCTTTAAAGTCGAGCTCGGCTATATAAACCCGGGAGTTGATATTGATGTTAAAAAACTGCCGGTCGCCAACAGTGCTCATAAAAGCGGTGCCGGCCAGCGAATCTGAAGTAATGTATTTATAAGGAAGAAGCTCATCTATATTTCCTGAGAAAGAAATATTGTATTCTGTATCTGTTTTTTTGCTGAGGCTAAGATAAACAGCCTCCTCACGGTTACTGTTGGGCTTTTTAATAAAGGCTACCCATGTTCCTACAAGAGCATCTTCAACATAAATAGTAGGTGTTTCATCTAAATAATAGGCAGAACTGTAGGGACAGGAGCAGAGGCTGGTGCTTAAAAAAAACAACAACGATATTTCGAGCAATTTTTTCATCTGGCTAAAAATAATTCTGAAATCTCACAAATGCAATAGTAAAACCACTTAATAATAAAGCTATATCAATACCTGGATAATGATTCTCTGATATGTTAAGCTGCTGCCTGCAATGTTGGGGGTTATTTTTTAAAGAGCAAACTCAGCCAGCTACCAGCTTCCATCAGCCACGCAATACCCAAATGTACCATTAAACCGCCCCAGATACTTTGTGTGTTGTAACTAATAATACCCAGCAGCAAACCACCCCAAAAACTACTGATGGCTTCGCCCATGGGTTTGCCAAAATGAATGGTACAATAAAAACAGGCAACTGGTATAATGCAATGAGGGCCGCATATTTTTAACAGCGATAAAATTAAAAAACCACGAAAGAAAAATTCGATGCTGATAAAATCGAACCCGTAACAGAGTTCATAAATGAAATAGTGACATTTTTTTGCCGGCAAATCAAGCGTTGCAATAAATTTTGCTTTGGGATACATTTGCAAAAAATCTTTTTGTGTGCTTGCCAATGCAATAAGCGGTATCATGATGAGCAACATGATTAAATAAGGCTTTACATTTTTTAAAGAGGCAGTGCCATAAAATGGCTGGTTGTTCCTGTCTTTTATAAGCCAGATAATAAATACCGGTATCAGCACAGCAAACACCCGTACCACCCAGTTAATGCAACGCAGCCAAAAAATTTGTGCATCGCCGCTCCAGATATTTTTGATGATGGTTTCCTGGAAATTAAAATTTACCCTGAAAGAGAAAAAGGCTGGTGCCAGCAAGAGAATAATCCAGAACCAATAGTTCTGATAATAATTACAATCTTTATAAAAAAGCAATTGCAGTAAAAAAGCCGTTGCAAATGGAATGAAGTATAAAAGGTAGTATCCAAAAAAATTACTCAATTTAGTTTTGCCGCCAGCCGCAAAACGGTTTTCAAGCCCATGCCAGTAATTCAGATAAATGTAACTGCCCAGTAAAAATAAAACGATTAAAAAATACGCCAGCTTAAATTCTTTTTGATAGAAATCCTGGATATATTTAAAAATAGGAGACAATGGCTGCTATACTTTATTGCTGTTGTTTAAGGTATTCCAAAGTAAGTCTTTTAATTCAGGTAAGCCCTGGCCGGTTACCGATGAAATAAAAATATGTGGTATTTTTTTCGGTAGTTCTTTTTTTATGGCTGCTTTTAATTCATCATCCAGCATATCGCTTTTGCTGATGGCAATTACAAAATCTTTCTGCAGCATTTCGGGGTTATATTGTTCCAGTTCGTTGTGCAGGATTTTATATTCTTCTTTATGATCTTTACTATCGGCAGGTATTAAAAAAAGCAGGATAGAATTCCGTTCAATATGCCGCAGAAACCGGTGTCCAAGACCTTTTCCTTCGGCGGCACCTTCAATAATACCGGGTAGATCGGCAATGCAAAAACTTTTGCCATCGCGGTAATCAACCATGCCGAGTTGTGGTACCAATGTAGTAAAAGCATAGTCGGCAATTTTTGGTTTGGCGGCAGTAATGCTGCTTAATAAAGTAGATTTTCCTGCGTTGGGAAAACCAACCAAGCCCACATCCGCCAAAACCTTTAGCTCTAAAACTTTAATACCTTCCACGCCAGGTTCGCCCGGTTGTGCGTACTCGGGCGATTGATTGGTAGATGTTTTAAAATTACTGTTACCCAGCCCGCCACGGCCACCTTTTACCAGGATAATTTCCTGGCCGTCTTCTAAAATTTCGGCTTCAATTTCGCCGGTTTCTTCATTACGTGCAATGGTGCCAAGCGGCACTTCAATAATAATGTCTTTGCCGGTTTTACCGCTTGAGTTGTTTTTGCTCCCATTCTCCCCATCCTCGGCCAGCACGTTTTTGTAATAGCGCAAGTGAAGCAATGTCCACAACTGCGTGTTGCCTTTTAAAATGATATGGGCGCCACGGCCGCCATCGCCTCCATCGGGGCCACCCATAGCCGTTAATTTATTACGCATAAAATGCTTGCTGCCGGCGCCACCGTGCCCGCTGCGGCAAAATATCTTTATCTGATCTACAAAATTTGATTTTTCCATTGAGGGGCAAAGGTCTGTAAAATTTAAGGATTAATGGAGGTTGGCTATAATTTATGCATTTAATACCTGTATAAGTTGCAATTGGTACTACATTTGCAACTGCTACTATAAAAATTAAAAAGATGGTTAAATTTTTTCTTATTCCCATTATAGTTATGTTGAGCTGTGGCTCTACAAAAACCAGCCAGTCAGCAGCAAAAACCGATACAGTAATTACTGAAGAACCTGTTATGTATCAGCGGGACTCTGCAATTATACCTGCGGTAACCGATGCTGCATTACCCACCTGCATAAAAAATAAAATTGAATCTTTTAAATTGAAAGAAACCCACGAAAAGCCACAGCGTGTGCTTGAATATATGTATAAAGGCAAAAAGGTTTATTATGTGGTAATGCCTTGCTGCGATTTTTTTAATGAAGTGTATGATGATAAATGTAACTACCTAGGTGCGCCAGACGGAGGATTTACCGGTAGGGGTGATGGTAAAATACCTGATTTTTTTACAGAAGCTAAAAGCGAAAAACTGGTGTGGGGAACGCCAAAGTAATTATTTGCTTTCGTTCCAGGTTTTATAATTGGGCGATTGCGGCTGGTTGTTTTCAGAAACAATTCTTAAAGGTTCGCAAATCGCCCAGCTTTCAAACATATCTTTTGGTAATTGCTGATATAATGCTGTGCCTTCGGTTTTCCATTGTATCATTTCATCTGTAACATCCTTTATTTTTTTTGCGGGATTACCCACAATTAAACTGCGGGTTTCAAAAACCTCATCAGCTTTAATAAAACTTAAAGCACCCACAATACATTCATCGCCCAGCACTACATTGTCCATGATAACTGCATTCATGCCAATCAAACAGTTTTTACCAATGGTTGCGCCGTGTATAATTGCACCATGGCCAATGTGAGCGCCTGCTTTTAAAACAACAGTTACACCCGGAAACATGTGAATGGTACAATTCTCCTGTACGTTGCAGCCATCTTCTATAATAATTTGCCCCCAATCGCCACGAATGGCAGCACCGGGGCCAATGTAGCAATCTTTACCAATGATTACATTGCCGGTTATTGCGGCTTGCGGATGAACGAATGATGATTCGTGAATGACTGGTTTATATCCCTGGAATTCGTAGATCATATCAATGTTTTATTTGTGCGGAAGCAAGTACCTTTAAAGAGTGCTACTATCTGTTCATTTTGGTTTTTTACTGTGATATGATACAGGCCGGTTGATTTTCCATTGTGCAGTTCGTTTGCTTCTGCAGTTAGTACATCTCCCACATGTACGGGTTTGGTAAAGTTGATGGATGTATCAAATGCAACTGATAAAACATTCCGGTTATTGCAGGCAAATGCAAAAGCACTGTCTGATAAAGAGAAAGCCACACCGCCATGCACAATGCCAAATCCGTTAATCATCTCTTTACGAACAGTCATTCTTATTTTGCTGTAACCATCTTTTATTTCTAAAACTTCAATACCCAGCCATTGGCTGAACAAATCATTTTCCATCATATGGTTTACAACTTCTGTTGATGTTGGCATGGGTTTAATTTTAGTGTTTAAAGATAAACACAAAAACTTTGAGAGCCGGTAACTACGTACCTTTAAAAAAAAGTATGAAAATTTTCAGCAAACAAACCGCCTTAATAATGGCCGCAATTACTTTTTGCCATGTTGCAGCCGGGCAGACAAAACTTGCGGCAAAAACATTTTCAACTAAACTGAAAGAAACACCCAATGCATTTTTGTTAGATGTAAGAACGCCCGAAGAAGTGAACAGGAGCTATATAAAAAATGCGGTGTTCATGGATATTCATGATTCGGTTTTTGAAAAAAGAATTTCGACTATAGATAAGAAATTGCCGGTGTTTGTTTATTGTGCTATTGGAGTGCGTAGTGCCGATGCGGCAAACATGCTTCACAACCTTGGCTTTGAACAGGTTTACGATTTAAAAGGCGGTATAATAAACTGGAAACTGGCTGGCCTGCCGGTGGTTAAGGGAAAGGATTACGACCCCAGAACAGGCATGCAGAAAGATGAATTTCTGGAAAGCATAAAAGGTAAGCCGCTGGTGTTTATTGATTTTTATGCGCCCTGGTGTGCGCCTTGCCAGATAATGGTACCTGCTTTAGACAGCATGAGCAAAGAAATGCACGATACGGCAAATATTGTAAAAATTAATGCTGATGAAAATCTTAGCCTGATGAAAGCGCTTCATTTTAATTCGCTGCCATACATAATGGTTTATCAAAACGGTGTAAATGTGCTCAGGCACGATGGTTATATGAGCAGGCAGGACATGGAAGCGACGATCAGGAAGTACTATAAAAAATAAATGCTTTTATCTTCCGGTAAAATTTGGCTTTCTTTTTTCCAGAAATGAATTGATACCTTCCGCATAGTCATCAGTGGCTGCCGCTTTTTGCTGAAACTCGTCTTCAATCAAAAGCTGCTCTTCCCAATTATTAACGAAAGATTTATTTAATGCATGCTTTGTGTAAGCCAAACCTTTAGTTGGCATTTGGGCAAGGTTCTGTGCAATCTTTTTACTTTCCTCTTCAAATATTTCATCTGTAAAAACTTTATAGATCATGCCCATCTTTTCTGCATCGGCTGCCGAAAGCTTATCACCTGTCATCATTAAAGCACTTGCTTTTTGCCAGCCAATCAACCTTGGCAAAGTATAAGTGCCGCCGCTGTCGGGTATTAAACCAATTTTGCTAAATGCCTGAATAAATGATGCAGATGCTGCTGCAACCACCACATCGCAACACAAAGCAATGTTGGCACCGGCGCCTGCAGCAACGCCGTTAACTGCAGCCACAACCGGCTTTGGCATTTTTCTTATTTTTTTTACTATGGGGTTATAGTGCTCCGAAAGAATCTGTGCAATACCTACTTTATTATCACCTACCAGTTCACTGATATCCTGCCCGGCACAAAAAGCTTTGCCAGCACCGGTTATATAAACGGCTCTTACTTCGTGCAGTGAAGCTGCCTCATCCAGTTTTGCCTGCATCAGTAAAGCCATCTCCCGGTTAAATGCGTTGAATTTATCGGGGCGGTTTAAAGTGATATAGGCAACTGCATTTTTTATTTCGAATAGAATAGAAGACATGATTCTTATTTTATAAATTATTTAAACTTCAAAACTTTTCACCTCCTGGTGCTGTAATAAAAAATGGTTAACCGCATCATAGTTTCTGTCTGGCGAGCTGATGCGGTAAATATACACAGCATCGGTATCTTCTTTAACTGTTTTCATACACCTGAAGTCCATATCATTTGCAGTAAAAAATTTTTCCAGTTCCTCTTTAAAATTATTACCAAGTGCAATGGTCTTTATTTTGTAGTCTTTTACTTTATGAAACCGGTTTATGAAACGCTGTACCGGTTCTAAAACAAACAAAGCGATAACAACCATGGCCGACACAACAATAGCCAGCGGATAATTGTGATAACCAATGGCCATGCCCAATGCGGCTGTTACCCAAATAAGCGCAGCGGTAGTTAACCCGTTAACGGTAATGCCTTCTTTAAAAATAACACCGGCACCAATAAAGCCAATACCGGTAACAATGTTACTGGCAATCCTGTCGGGGCTTGCACCTCCTGTTTCTTTTGATAAGATGGTGTATAAACAGGAGCCTACGCAAATCAGGATCATGGTTCTGAACCCAGCGGGCTTGCTCCGGAATTCTCTTTCCAGACCAATAACGGCACCAATAACAAATGCTATCGAAACCTGCGCTGCTTCTTCAAAATAAATTGAAATGTTCATGTAAAAAATGTTGTGTTCAGATTATTAAGTAAAGATAATAATTCCATAGCTGCCCTTAAGGGATAAAAACTTCCGGTTAAATAATCAAAGTAAAAAAATGCGATTGGTTTTTAAGTTTCCGGGGTTTTGTTATAAGATATCAAAAATTGTTTTTACCTTTTACAATTAAAAACTCAGAAAAATGAAAAAACTAAAACTATTTCACTTTCTTCTATGGTGCATGCTTTTTTGCAGTTGCCATTTTACAACCAACGATAAAAAAGCAGAAGTAAAAACAAAATCCGTTACGTCAGCAGATAACACCACACTAAACGGAGCCATTATAAAAAATGATATTGACCTGGAAGCAACCGGTGTAAAACTTAAAGAAGCATACCTGGTGGATGCAAATTATAAGCCGCTTACAGAGAACAAAGCAGGTGTTGGAGAAAAAATTTACCTGGTTATTAAAATGGATACCGGCTGGGTAAAAGAAAACGGGAAATCATTTATCGGGGCCAGCGAAAAAATTCTTACATCGGCAGGAAGGGTAGTGGTAAGCGCTGATGATATTTTTAAAGACCAGGAAACAACCGGGCTTGATGTAGCCGACACAAAAGAAATAAGCCTTTCGGCCCTTATTACGCAGGCAGATCCGGGGCTAAACAATTTTGAAGTCAGGTTCAGGGTTTGGGATAAAAAAAGCAATGGCGAAGTAAAGGGCAAATATAATTTTAGCCTGAAATAACAAAAAGGCTTTTCTTTAGTGACACTTAAAAAAATCGAACGGTTCTTTACAATCGTTGCATTGGTATAATGCCTTGCAGGCAGTACTGCCAAATTCGCTGATAAGTTTTGTGTTGGTAGAGTTGCATAGCGGGCATTCAACGCCATCTGTTGGTATGTCAAATTTTTTATCTGGAGCCGCAATGCCGTACTCCTTAAGTTTTCTTTTTCCTTCTTTACTCATCCAGTCGGTTGTCCAGGCGGGAGCTAGCACCGAAGTTATTTTTATGTTGGAATATCCGTTTTCAATCAATGCCAGTTTAATGTTCATGGCAATCATATCCATAGCCGGGCAACCTGTGTAAGTAGGGGTAATAATAACTTCAACTTCATCACCGTTTAGTTTTACATCTCTTACAATTCCCAGATCGGTGATGGTTAAAACGGGTACTTCGGGGTCGGTAACCTGCTCTAAAATCTTCCAAATATTTTTTATTACATTTTCCAATAGACGAGATTAAAATTTTCTGGTTTTAAAGTCCCCCTTGGGGGATTAGGGGGTTATTACCATTCGGCACCGGGATAAGTTCGTTGCAGGTATTGCAGTTCGGTAAGTATAAAGCCTAAATGCTCCGTGTGTGTTCCTGTTTTACCACCGGTTTGCATAAATGTTTTTTCGGGGGCAGATAATGTTGCTTCTTCAAAAATACTCATCACTTTTTTCGTCCACTCATCTTTTAATAATGAAACGTCAAAGCCGGTAACAGTTTCATAATCTGCTGCAATAAATAATTCACCGGTATATCTCCAAAGTTCATCAATAGCTTTCAGCATTCGTTGATGGCTTTCATCTGTTCCATTGCCCAGGCGTACAACCCACTCGCTGCTCCAGCGCTGGTGATAAGTAACTTCTTTTAATGCCTTGGCGGCAATAGCAGCTATTTGTTGGTCAACATTGTTTTGTAGTTTTTGGTAAAGTAAAAATTGATAAGCACTAAAAAAGAATTGACGAAGAATTGTTTGCGCCCAATCGCCGTTTGGTTGCTCTGCCAGCAAACAGTTTTTAAATTCTCTTTCGGTTCTCAGGTATGCAAGTGAATTTTCAGTGACCTCACCCCCAACCCCCTCTTCATCCTTCGACAGGCTCAGGAGTGAGGGGGCTTTGAGACCCTGATTATTTTTAGATTTATTTATTAACTGAGCAGCATATTGATAAAAATTTCTCGATTGTCCAATCAGATCCAGCGAAATATTGGTAATGGCAATATCCTGTTCCAGTATCGGCCCGTGGCCGCACCATTCAGCATTACGCTGAGCAAGAATTAAATTGCTGTCTGCCAGGTGTAATGTATAATCAATCAGCGAAGGGTTCATCTGCGAAATCTTTTAAATCAAATAATCTGCGGTTACATATGCCCAACTTCATCCGGCAATTCATAAAAAGTAGGGTGACGGTAGATTTTATCAGCAGCAGGCTCGTACAGTTCTCCTGCTTCTTCAGGGTTTGATGCGGTAATAAAAGTGCTTTCTACCACCCAAATGCTTACGCCTTCCTGCCGGCGGGTGTACACGTCCCTGGCATTTTCAATAGCCATGGCAGCATCAGTTGCATGCAGGCTGCCAACATGCTTATGATCGAGGCCCTGTTTGCTGCGGACGAAAACTTCCCAAAGAGGCCAGGCATGTACATTGCCTGCTTTGGCAACTTCAACATTGCCACCTGTACTTTCTTCAGGGATGTCGCCGTAATAAAATTTTCTAAAAAAAGTGTTATTCATAATTCAGTTTATTATTTTACTTCTATTTTATAAGAAGTGAATCTTGCAGAATCTTCAGCTGTTTTTTCCAGCTTCCAGAATTTATACAATTTGATAATGGTTGTACCGGTTTTTTGAGGAACGAGTATCAAATCTTTGCTGATGCTTCCACCATCCATATCAGCCGGGCTGTTATCTGTGGTAATAATATCTACCAGTTTGATAATGTTCATGCTATCTTCAACCGAGAAATTGGTAGAACGTTCGTATGCACAACCACGGCAGGTACTTTCATAAATCACCAATGTATCTGTAAGCTTAACTATATTGATAGTGTCTGCTCTTAGAGCAATTCTGTTATCAGCAATAATATCTTTTGCATTATTATTGCAACTTGCAGCAACAATACTTATCAATACAATAAAAAATATTTTGTTCATTATGCTGCCTGGGTTTTAGTTTGCTTCTTTTTTTCTGCATAAGCAATGGCAGCTTCTCTTACCCAGGCTCCTTCGTCGTGCGCTTTGTTTCTGGCAGCCAGTCGTTGCTTATTGCAGGGACCGTTTCCTTTTACCACATTCCAGAATTCATCCCAGTTTATTTCGCCAAAATCATAATGCTTTCTTTCTTCATTCCATTTTAAATCAGGGTCGGGCAAAGTCATACCCAAAACTTTCACCTGCATTACTGCCATATCTATAAACTGCTGGCGTAGCTCATCATTGGTTTTTCTTTTTATCTTCCACTTCATACTCTGGTCGCTGTTGGTGCTTTCGCTATCTTTTGGTCCAAACATCATCAGGCTTGGCCACCACCAGCGGTTAATGGCATCCTGGCACATGGCTTTTTGTTCAGCAGTCCCTCTGCTTAAAACAAGCAGGCTTTCAAATCCCTGGCGCTGGTGAAAACTTTCTTCTTTACAGATTCTAACCATGGCTCTTGCATAAGGCCCGTAAGATGTACGGCACAACATCACCTGATTTAAAATTGCGGCACCATCAACCAGCCAGCCAACGGCACCCATATCGGCCCAGGTTAATGTGGGGTAATTAAAGATGGAAGAATATTTTGCTTTGCCACTGTGCAGATCGGCAATCATTTCATCACGGCTGCTGCCCAGGGTTTCGGCAGATGAATACAGGTATAATCCATGCCCGGCCTCGTCCTGCACTTTTGCAATAAGAATGGCTTTGCGTTTTAAAGATGGCGCCCTGCTTATCCAGTTGCCTTCGGGCAACATGCCAACAATTTCACTATGGGCATGCTGGCTAATCTGGCGAACATTGGTTTTACGATAGGCTTCGGGCATCCAGTCTTTTGGCTCAATTTTAATTTCCTGGTCAATTTTATCCTGGAATATTTTTTCAAAATCCTGCACTGACATAATTGAAGTTTTAATAAAGTAAAATTAATACAAAAAGCTAACACCCGTTAGTTAAATAAGATAAAATAGCGGCCCCACCATTTATCAAAATTCCTCATAACTACTCTATTTTGATTATTTGGAGCTATTCTTTGCGAAGATAGCTTTGCAGCTTTGGGTTACACTTTTAATACAAAAAATTTAATATTAAAATAAATAGAATTTAATGGAAATAAATAAAAGTATTAGGTAGTTACTTTTTAGGATGATAATGGTTATATTTAAACTGTTAATTCACTCCTTTGATATCTCACTGATCTTTACAGATCGGCGTATTGCAGTTTGCTTGTCATTACCGGTTTTCTTTGTTATATCCTCTGTCCCTGTGTATAAACCTGGTGTCCTATACAATTTATTCAAACATTTCAAACATACCATAAACTAAAACCAAACAAAATGAGCACAACTATTGAAAGATATGTCATCAGACATATATCAGGTACAAAAGCCAACCAGGTAGAAGAATTTGATTTTAATAAACAGGAACTTTCTATAGGCCGTACTTCCGGAAGCGATATTCAGTACGATCCCGAACAGGAAGTTATTGTAAGTCGGGAGCATGGAAAGATCGTTAAAGTAACGTCTGATCCACCGCAATTCTCCATTATTGACAACAACAGCCGAAACGGAATTTTTGTAAATAAAATTCGTGTAAAAGGCTCTGCCACACTTAAGCCTGGCGATGAAGTTCAGTTGGGAAGCAACGGCCCTGTATTTGCATTTGATATTTACCCAAGGCCGCAAAACATGATGATGGAAACCAAAATAATGGACATTCCGACATCTATTAAAGCAACTACCATTTCAGAAATTGCACCGGGTGCCAATGCGTCTGCAGCAGCCGAACCGGTAAAAGCAGGGTTGGGAAAACAAACTGTAGAACGTATGCTGGTGGCTGAAAGAAAAAAATCTACCGGCACCATGGGTATTGTAATTGGTGTTTTGGTAATTGCTTTGGGTGTGTTGGGCTATGTTTTCAGGGATAATCTTTTTGGTAAAAAAACAGAGATACCGGTAAGTAATATTAAAACGCCGGAGATGATTGCCAAAGAAAATGACGACAGGGTAGTGCAGATAGAGTTTGGCTGGCAGTTAAGAGATGTAAGTTCGGATGTTGAATTATGGCATGAGTATAGCGCCAGAGTTACACCAACCGGTGATATTATTTACACAGCACTGTATTTTCAAAATACTGACGGACAGGTTGAGCCTTACTTAGTTACAAAAACCGAATTAGATAAACGCAACGGAAGCGGTGTTCCTCTTGGATTTTCAGGCGCATCAGGTTCGGGTTTTGTAGTTTCTTCAGATGGTTTTATACTTACAAACCGGCACGTGGCAGCCAACTGGCTTACCAGTTACCAGTTTCCTAATTATGCATTCCCTGGTGCTTTGGTAAAATGGATAGGCGGAAAAGAAACAGTTGATTATGATGCGTCGGTTGGTCCGCAAAATGTGCAGGGTTTTGTTCCGGCCAATGCTTCCATGGTTAATGGAAGACAGGTGAGCACGAACCAGATAAAGGGCAGAAACAGTTACCTGAATGTAATTTTTTCAAACACAAGTATGCGTATTCCAATTGCGGGCGAACCCCAACCTTCAGAAGAGCATGACGTAGCATTGATAAAAATAAATACTGTACGTTCTCTTACAAAAGTTACTATGCTTGATAATTACGATCAGGTAAAACCTGGACAAGCAGTTACCGTGATGGGATTTCCGGGAGTTGCTCCTGAGCAGTATGTTGTTAAAAAATCGAAAGATGTTTTTAACCAGAGAAATGAAGTTACAAGTGTACCTACCACTACTGTTACCACCGGTAATATTGGTCGCATCATTCCTGCATCTTCAGAAAAAAACCTTACCTACAGCAGCTTTGGAGATGCCTACCAGCTTACCATTAATGCAACCGGTGCCGGCAACAGCGGCGGGCCCATGTTTGATGATAAAGGAAATGTAATAGGAATTTTCTTTGCAGGAAAAGCAGATAACCAGGGAACAAAAATATCCTTTGCGGTACCAATTAAATACGGCCTGGAATTAATGGGTATTACCAAAATAAATAAATAAGAAATGTCAACTGTTTTTGATAATGATGATTTTATATGAGATATGACAGTGGCGATATTACAGAAATTGCCGGGTACCGCCTGACCGAACGTTTAGGGTCGGGCGGTATGGGCGATGTATATAAGGCTTATAATGCGGCATTAAACAGAACAGCGGCTATAAAAATTCTTCACCAGAAAGAAATGGGCGACCGGTTCAGGAATGAGGCCTATATTCAGTCTTCTGTAAGCCATCCAAATATTGCCAGGCTTTACGAATACTTAGTTACCGGCGAAACCGCCTGCATCATCATGGAATTTGTTGAAGGAGATTCGCTGGATGTTTACCTGCACCGAAAAGGAAAACTATCAAATGAGGAAACCGAAAACATCATCAAACAGATTGCTTCGGCATTGGCATATTTACATAGCAAAGAAATTCTGCACCGCGATATAAAACCACAGAATTTTAAAATTCAACCCAACGGAACTGTTACCATGCTTGATTTTGGTATTGCCAAAAATAAGTACACGCCCAAATTAACACAGCAGGGATTTATGGTTGGCACAACTGAATACATGGCACCAGAGCAGTTCCGGCAGCTGGTTGAAAAAAAATCAGACATCTGGAGCCTGGGTGTACTGGCTTATGAACTGCTTACCGGGCATATGCCATTTGGTGCAGATAACGCTATTACCATGAGGTTTAAAATTGAAAAAGCAGATTACACAAAACCCCGTGTGCTGGTGCCTGCAATATCAGATAAACTTAACTCCGTAATTGAAAAATGTTTGCAGGTAAATACTTCAAACCGGCTTTCTGCGGTAGCAGTTGAAATGTTGCTGAGCGATAAAAAAGATGAGTTGATGGCAAAGCCCGGACTTGAAAAACCAACATCACAAAATTTTAACCGTAAAATAGCCATGATAGCAGCTGCAGTAGTGTTGCTGTTAGTAGTTGTGATTATATTCCCCAGGAGAGCAGAGAAAAAAAGCACCACTGGTGAAACTACCGGTGAAAAAACAGACATCGTGCAGCCCGTAGCTGAAATGCAAAAATTAACAATAGATGTAACCAATACAGCCAATGCATACATCGTTTTTCCGGATGGAGACAGTAAAAAACTTCCTTATGATTTATCCGGAAAGGAAGGCGATGATTTTCAATTTACCCTGCAGGCCGAAGGATATGAATCTAAAAAAATAGAAGTGCCGATAACTATTGGCCGCAGATCATATGAATATAATCTTGAAAAAATAAAAGAATAAATTATGGGCTGGATGAGTAATTTGTTTGGAAAGAAAAATAAACCAATGGAAGAAGAATTTACCAATATTGCTTCTACACCGGGCAAAATAAAGGCCGTTGTAGTTTCGGACCTGGGTAATATACGAACCAATAATGAAGACAGGGGCCTGTTCTTTAAAGTTGCTGATGAAAATATTATTCGTGAGAAAGGATACCTGCTGATTGTTGCTGATGGTATGGGTGGCCACCAGGCCGGTGAAGTGGCAAGCAGTATGGCTACCGATATAATAAGTCACGAATATTTTAAACTGAATGGAACTTCGGTAGAAAAAAATCTTGCAAAAGTTTTGGCACTGGCAAATAAAACTATTTTTGAAAAAGCGTCATCAAGCGAAACCCATAAAGGCATGGGTACCACCTGCACGGTGCTGGTGGTAATTGACCAGGCAGTTTATTTTGCCCATGTGGGTGATAGCAGGGCATATATGCAAAAGGGAAACAGCATCATACAGATAACAACAGACCATACTTTTGTGCAGGAACTGGTGAACAATGGTGATATTACTGCCGAAGAAGCTGCAACACATCCTAAAAGAAATATTCTTACAAATGCCATGGGTACCAAACCCGATATCCGTATAGACACAGGTAAGTGTGAACTTACACTTGAAAATAACGACCGGTTGTTACTTTGTTCTGATGGCTTGTATGATTATTTAAATGCCGGCGAACTAAAAGACATCCTGGTAGCAAACGATATAAAAGCTGCTGCCGGCATAATGGTGCAGCAGGCTAAAGCAAGAGGTGGACATGATAATATTACCGTAGTGATAGCCGAACGGAAAAATGATGGAACTGAAACCGAAGAAAAATTAACCAGAGATGTAGAGCTGCCAAAAATGACAAGAGATGCAGATCTGCCTGTTGAATTTTAACACCACTAAACTATGATTGGAGAAAAAATACATTCTTACGAAATAAACGAACACCTGGGCAGAGGTGGTATGGGTAATGTTTATAAAGCAACTGATACCATGCTCGGTAGAGATGTTGCTTTAAAAATGTTGCATCCCCAGCTTACTATAGAGGAACAGTTTTTAGAAAGATTTAAAAAGGAAGCAAGGGTGCTGGCACAATTGCTGCACCCCAACATTGCTGTTATCTACAATTTTATTGAGCAGGGCGGAAACCATTTTATGGTGATGGAATATGTGGAAGGTACCAACCTGGATGACCTGTTGAAAAAACATAAAACACTTCCTGCAGAATTTGTGGTGCCCGTTTTTATTCAGGTACTGGAAGGGTTGAAACATGCACATAAGAAAAATATTTTTCATCGGGATATTAAACCGGCTAACATTATGCTTACGCCGGATGACACGGTTAAGTTGATGGATTTTGGAATTGCCAAAGTTGCAGGCGAACAGAAAATGACGCAGGTTAACAAGATTGTGGGTACCGTGGAATTTATGGCTCCCGAGCTTTTACAGGGCAAGGATGCTTCTGCATTATCCGATATTTATGCAGCAGGGGTTGCGCTGTATGAATTACTGTGCGGCAAACTTCCTTTTGAAGCAGATACTGATTTTAACCTGATGCATGCCATTCTGAAACAAAAAATAACGACACCGGTAAAAATTAATGCTGCCATACCAAAACAACTCAGCGATATTTTGATGAAGGCACTTGAAAAAAATCCGGCAGACCGGTTTGCAGATGCTGCCGCATTTCAGAATGCATTGATTGCCGCTTTTCCAAACTATAGAAATATAAATCAGGCTTCTCTTAATATTTCATCTGCCAATGCAGGCCAGACAGCCAGCCCTGCAACACGAATAGAAAAAATGACAAACGCCGGTATGGAAACCCGTACTGAGATATGGGCCAAACCCTTATCTGCGTTGGAAAATGCCAAACAACATGTTGTAAAACACAAAAATATCTATGTGCCTGCTGCCGTATTTCTGCTGCTACTTTTTATTTCGCTTGCAACGGTAGATAATAATAAAAAAGCTGAACAGGGTCTTGCAAAAACCGATCAGCCAAAACCTGATAATAATGGCGATATTATTTCTGAACAGAATATTCCAGTTAAAGATGTTAAAGCAGGGTCAAACGATCCTGTTGACAGGAGGGAAGTAACAGCGGCAAAAGAAAAAAAGCAAGAAGAAAAACCTGTAGAAAAAAAACAGGAAAAGATAAAAGAGAAAAACACGGAAGAGAAATCATCCGGCAAACTTGGTCTGATAGCAACAGAAGAAGAAAAACCTGCTGCGAAAAAAGATGTTACCGTTACTTCAAGGCTTGAGATTAATCTTTACTTACAAAGCAATTTGGAAAACTCTCCCGAAAGAGAAGATATACCGGTAACCTTTTCATTAAGCAACCCTGTAGTTTATAATGGAGTTACCATTATAAACCGTGGCGCAACGGCAAAAGGTGTAATTAAACTGGGTAAAATACAAACCGACGTAGATATTAATACCATCACGGCTGCCAATGGCCAGCAAATAAGATTAAAAGCAGAACGTGGGCATGGTAAGCGAAGAGAAATATCATCTAATCGCAGTTATACTGCTTTCATATTACCGGGAACAAGGATTGATTTTTAGAAAAGGTTACACCCAATTATTTTTATGCGCCAGGCTGATGATCTGCGCTTTACTATTAACATGCAGCTTCTGGTAAATATTGGCAATATGCTTTCGTATGGTGAGGACGCTGATGTCGAGTATGGAAGCAATTCTTTTTGCATCAAGCCCATTGATGGTTTGCAGCAAAATTTCTTTTTCTCTTTCGGTTAGTAAAACATCTAAGAAATGAGGTTCCTCCATTTTACTTTGCGTTTGTAAACTGGCTTTACTCAGCATTTCAAAAGCTTTACGGGCAATGGCGGCACTCATGGGAGCACCGCCACTTTCTAAAATATTGGTTATTGCGTTGTGCAATGTTACAGCGCTCTCATCTTTAAGTAAATAGCCATGTGCACCTGCTTTAATAGCTTCAAATATTTTATCATCATCATCAAAAATCGTAAGTACAATAAAAAATATATGAGGATATAAAGCCCTGGCTAAGCTTATGGTTTGTACACCGTCCATTTCGGGCATTTCAAGATCCATAAAAACTACTTGTGGCATTTTTTCAAATGGCAGGCCTTTTAACTGTTCCAGGCAATCGTTTCCATTTACTGCCATAAAACAAAAATCAAGATCTTCAAACTGTTTTATTTTGTCAGAAACGCTGCTTCGGTTTACAGCCTTATCATCTACCAATCCAATTTTTATAGCTTTGTTCATGCTTATATTTTCATTTTACAAAGAGACGGTTTTTGTATTTATATACCATACTTAATTTGTAGTAGTCTGTAAAATTAAACTGGTCCCATTGTTGTTTTCGGTTACAATATCTAATTGCATACCAGCCTCTTTTGCCCTGGCTTTCATATTTATAAGGCCGTTGCCTCCAGTATTATCTGTCGTTTTGTTTATTCCTTTCCCGTCGTCAGTAATTTTTAAAGTAATACCTTCTACGCTATTAACATTAACGGTAATATTTGAAGCATTACTATGTTTTAAAGCATTGTGAACAGCTTCCTGCACAATTCGAAAAATACTTAAGGCATGCTGGGAACTAAGCCGTACATCATTTTTTATTTCTTCGTTAATGTGAAACAGGATATGACTGTAGCTAGGTTGTAATTTATTGAGGTAATTTTTTATGCGGTCGCTGATGCCGGTGATGGTTATATTTTCTTTATTTAATACCCAGATGGTATCCCTCAAAGAGTTAATGATTTCCTGCGAATGCTGCTGCAGGTTTTGCAGTGAAGCATTATTTTTTTCAAAGCCATTATCAGTTATTTTTTCTACATCGGCCCGTATGGCAGAGGCGTAAGCTCCTATATTATCGTGGAGGTCGGCAGCAATACGTTTGCGCTCATGCTCTTCAGCATCAATGATGGATTGGGCGGCAATTCTTTTTTCTTCTTCCAGTGCCAATTGCATTTTTATTCTTTGTTTGCGGCGATAATTTTTAAATCCCAGCCAAACAATAATACTTATCATAACAGCAAACAAAGCCGAACCAAACAGCCAGTAATTTTTTACGGTAAGGTTTAATTTTTGCTCTATAATAGTTTTCTCTTTTTTTTGCGCCTCATTTTTTGCCTGCATTTCTACAAGCATTTTAGAAGAGTTGATATTATTGAAAGAATCTTTTAAGGCAATGATGTACTCTAAAGTCTGGCCATACTTATCTTTATTACCGGCGGCTTTATAATTTTCGGCAAGCGAATGGTAAATCATTAACAACTGCGATGAAAGGCCGTTTTGTTTTGCCAAAGCTATTCCCTCATTACATAATGCAATGCCTTTTGCAGACTGATTATTACCGGCATAGTAACTGGCTAAACTGCTCATATCATAAACAATATAAAAGGGGTCATTTAATTGCTTCCTTATTTCCAGTGCTTCATGTAACGGGTCTTCGGCCAGCCACGGCATCTTATTATCAATAAAAATTTTTGCCTGAATATTTAACGAAGTAGCAAGAAATAAAAGGTTTTCATTCTCCCGTGCATCCTTTATACCCATGCTGATATAATGAATGGCAGAGTCTGCTTTGCCCAAAGCATTATAGGTAGATGCTATATTGCTGTACAATGCACCATAATTTTTATAGAATTTTTTATTGGCAGAAGTGTACATTGCTTTATATAGCCATTTCAAAGCTTCGGTATATTGCTCCATTTCCATCTGCACCCAGCCAATACCTGTTTTAGCCTGTATCTGTATCAGTGTATCCTGCTGTTCTTCGGCAATTTGTATTACTTCTGCCAGTTGTGTAATGGCCCTGGCATATTGGTTACTGCGGTCAAAAATTTTTGCTTTAAAAAACATAAACGACAGGTACATACTTTTGTGTTGAGCGTCATTCCTGTATTTATTTATCAGGCGGCCAACTATCAGCAGTGCACTATCAATATGGTTTTTTCGGGTGTAATATGTGGCTCGACACGAAGCGGCCATATCTGCATTAACCTGGTCTTTTAATACGGCAGTAATTTTTTCAGCAGTAATTATATAGGCCAGCATACTGTCAGGATTAAATGCCTGGTCACTTAAAACAAAAATGTTTTTCAGCTTGTCTTCATCAGTTGCTGATGTGCTGATGAGCCTGCGTAAACTATCAATCAGCCTTGTTTGCCCATTTACTGTAAAGGGTAACAATAAAGCTATGATGAAAAGTAAACGCACAATTTTTTAATAAAAGTATTTAATTAATGTATCCAAAACAAGCAGGTACTACAGATTGAGTATTGTTCATGAACTTATATCCGGGCATTTTTACAGCGTCAGATCATTTCCCGATTCCTTCAAAAACCGCATATAAACTAAATACATTTTTTAAACTAATCTGCATGATTAAAGTAAATCATATATTGATAGCTGTCATTATTTTAATCATTGTGGTTGGTTCTTGAAAATATTTTATCAATTGATAAACAATATTAAAACAGCAATAATGAAAAAATTCAACTTCTTTATCTTATCCCTGTGTATTAGTTTTATTGCTATTGCACAAACACCGCAATTGGTAAAAAATATAAATGCCAATACTGCTCCTGATCCCAACTCTCATTCCAATGCACAAAAGGGTATATTCTACAACAGCCAGTTATATTTTGCTGCCGAAAGCAACCAAGGGGTAGAGCTTTGGAAAACCGATGGTACCGCCGCAGGTACATTGCTGACAAGAGATCTTTTCTCTTTCTATCCCGGAAACAGTTCTTTTCCGCGTGAGTTTACCATGTATGGCGGCAATGTGTATTTTTTTATAGGCGATACTGTTGTAAGCACCGATCAGGAAAGCAAGATTTTTAAAATGGATGCTACCGGCTATATCCGTTATGCAGCCGGTGGTTTATTACATCCAAAGGAAATGGTGCTTATGAATAACAGCTTTTTTTTTACAGGAAGGGTAAACAGTTCTTCTGCCGGAGTAGAGCTGCTGGAATTTGATATTCCAAGCGGCACTACTATTGTGCATGATGTTTTCCCAGGTGCCGACAGCAGCAATCCGAAATATTTAACGGTTAAAAACGATTCCCTATTTTTTTCTGCCATTGGCTCAGTTGCTGCCGGCAGGGAATTATGGGTTTACGCCGATGGTAATCTTACAGAAATGGATATTAATCCCGGACCAAACAGTTCTGATCCTTCATATTTGACAGTTTATAACAATGAATTGTATTTTAGTGCCGATGATGGTACAAATGGTACCGAGCTGATGAAGGCAGACGTACCGGGCCTTTCGGCAACATTGGTAATGGATATAAATGGCGGAGCGGCCGGTAGTAATCCTAAAAACATTACCGTGTTTAACAGCAATCTTTATTTTAGTGCCAATGATGGTACAAATGGAACGGAGTTATGGAGAAGTGATGGAACCAATGCAAATACCCTTTTGTTTGAGGACATCAATCTATTTGGCGATAGCAACCCCGGCGAGGGCAGTGGATTTGTTGCAGCAGGCAGTAAATTATATTTTGCAGCTGATGATGGTAATGTGGATATTGAACTTTGGGAAACCGATGGCACTCCCGGCAATACTCAATTGTCTGCCGATATTAATCCTTCGGGTAGCAGTAATCCAACATCTTTGATTGCCCTTAACAACGATTTAATTTTTGTTGCAGATGATGGAATTAATGGCGATGAACTTTGGAAATACGATGGTAGTAACGCCAGCTTAATACAAGATATTCAGCCTGCCGGGTATCCTGATAAACCTTACACTATAAACAACTTTAATAATAAAATTTATTTTGTTGCCGACAATGGTATAATAGGTAAAGAATTGTGGAGTACAGATGGCAATACCACTTCATTAGTAAAAGATATTAATATTGGTACCAGCGGAAATAGTAACCCGTATTTGATGGATACCATGGGTGGCTTTGCTTATTTGGGTGCCAACGAAACTGGTAATGGATATTTAAGTTTAATAAAAACCAATGGAATTGCTGCTGGTACCACAACTATAAAACCTGGCGACGATGCTGCTACCGGCTTTCAGGCATTTGCCTACAATAAAGGCAAGGCCCTGGGCAGTAACTTTATTTTTACTGCCATTGATAATATTAACGGCGGAGAATTATGGAAAACCGATGGCACCAATGCAGGTACAGTTTTAATAAAAGATATTAAAGTTGGTAGTAACTGGAGTAATCCTCAATTATTTACAAAAATGGGCGCCGTTGTTTTTTTTACTGCCGAAACAGATGCCGAAGGCAGAGAATTATGGAAAACCGATGGTACTACTGCCGGCACCATTTTTATAAAAGATATTAATCCTGGTGTTAACTCACCGGATATTGATAATATGGTAGCCATGAATGGCAAACTATATTTTATTGCCAATGATGGCACCAATGGATCGGAGCTTTGGGTAAGCGATGGAACTGCTGGCGGAACCTTTATGATAAAAGACATTAACCCCGGTGCGGCAGATGCATTAGCAAGGGGCATACAAAATTTAAAAGCAATAAATAATGTACTATACTTTGCTGCAGATGACGGAGTACATGGTAGAGAGTTATGGAAAAGTGATGGCACCAATGCCGGTACTGTTTTAGTAAAAGACATTAACCCTGGCAGCAATTCTTCCAACCCACAGTGGTTTGCAGAGTTGAACGGGCAAATTTATTTTGATGCCAACGATAACACCGGTAGCCATTTATTCAGAACGAATGGAACAACAGCAGGCACTAATTTATTCTATAACCTGGAGTTTACTTTTTTACACGCCAGGGTAGGTAATAAAATATTGTTCTTTTGTTATCCCTATGCTATCACGGGTAATAATGGCTTTGAACTGTGGGGTACTGATGGCACGAATACTTTTTCGGTAAAAGATTTTGTGCCGGGCCCGGAAGGCGTTGGTTATATGTTTATAGATAATTTTCCGGTTTACCAGGGCCGCTGGTATTTTAATTTAGATAATGATGGAATAAACGGACTGGAAGCATGGAGCAGCGATGGAACCACATCCGGCACTATACTGCATGAAGTAAATCCAGGTGTAGCCAGTTCATACAGTACTAATTTTTTGGGGGTAAACCCCATGTTATTTTCTTCGGATGATGGAACCACCATTGGACGGGAGTTGTATTCATTAAGCCTGTCGGTATTGCCAATAACAGGATTAGAGTTTAATGCGCAAAAGCAAAACACAACAGCGTTATTAAATTTTAAAACATACACCGAAATAAATAATAAAGGTTTTGTAATAGAGCATAGTTTAAACGGAATACAGTTCGACAGTATTGGTTTTGTAACCCCCAAAGGAATTAATGGTAACGGTGCAACTTATTTTTTTACTGATACCAAACCTGCCGATGGTAAAAATTATTACCGCTTAAAGCAAATAGATATTGACGGAAGAATAAGCTACAGCCCCGTACGCTTTGTTGATTTTAGTAAGGATGCGTATGCAAAAATTTATCCAAATCCCACAACCGATGTTTTAAATATAAGCACAGGCTATAATTTTAAAAATGCCAGTCTTAAAATTTACAGCAGCAATGCACAATTGGTAAAACAACAGGTTGTAAACGGCAGTGGCACCATCAGCATTAATCTAAAAGATTTACCGGCAGGTTTTTATAATGTTACTATTAAAGATGAACTGCATACCGTGCAACTGGTTTTTATAAAGCGATAAGATAAATAATATATTCCTGTCATTTATTTTGGCAGGACTTTATTTTATATCAAAATCAACAACCACTTTTTGGGTAGTGGGATGCGATTGACAGGTAAGAATAAATCCCTGTTCTACTTCCTCATGCTCCAGTCCCCAGTTTACATCCATTTCTACTTCACCTTGCAGCAGTTTTGCTTTGCAGGTACAGCACACACCGCCTTTACAGGCAAAGGGCAGATCGGCACCTTGTTTTAAAGCAGCATCCAATATGTTCTCGCCGTTAAACCCAAGCTCAAAATCAAAACTACGGCCATCGAGCTTTACCGTTATTTTACTTTGTGGGCCGTTACTCACCACTGACGACTCACTACTCACCACTGACGTCTTCTTCTGCCCCGGCGCTGTAAATAATTCAAAATGAATTCTCTTTTGCTCTATACCACTTGCTTCTAAAAACTCTTTTACACAAAAGATCATTTCTTCGGGGCCGCAAATAAAAAATTCATCCGTTGTTTTATAATCAACCAATTTATTCAGTTCGGTTAATTTATTAAAATCTATCCTGCCGGAATTTATAGGTGCATCTGTTTTTTCTCTGCTGAGAATATTGATGAAATTAAAACGGTTGAGGTATTTATTCTTCAATCCCTCTAACTCCTCAAAAAAAATAATTGAATGACGGCCCCGGTTACCAAATACCAAGGTAAAGCTGCTTGCAGGCTCAGTTTGCAAAGTCGTTTTTATGATGGAGATGACCGGTGTAATACCACTGCCTGCGACAAAAGCCAGGTATTGCTTTGCGTTTTGCGTGTTTAGCTTTGTGTTGAATTTACCGGTGGGTGGCATTACATCCAGTTTATCACCGGCTTTTAAAGTACTGTTGGCATAGGTGGAAAACTTTCCGCCTTCTACTCTTTTTACGGCCACCCGTAATTCATTTTCAAAAGGAGCCGAGCAGATAGAGTAGGACCTGCGTATATCCTCCCCATCAATTTCTTTTTTAATGGTTATGTTTTGCCCTTGTTCAAATAAAAATTCAGTCTGTAGATTTTGAGGTACATCAAATGCAATGGAAACACAATCGGGAGTTTCAGTTATTATTTCTTTTACAGTGAGTGTGTGAAAGTGTACTGCCATATAAACTATTTATTGATGCCTTTTAATAATAGACTTACCATATCATCTTCAAGTACCTGGCTGCTGATATTTTTTTTATGTTGCTGCCAAAACTCCAGACCCCTTACTGCAGATAAAATGGTTAACACGGCAACATAGGGATTAGTTTGTTTGAATTCTTTTGCGGCAATACCGCCTTCCATTAAACTGATCAGGCGTTTTTCGTAACCGCGGCGCTGCATCAGAAAATTGCTGAGATAGGGTTCTTTTAAATGCTTCCATTCATGATTGGCAACATATACCTCATCAAAATGGTCAAGCATCATGCTGATATGAAACCGTATGATATGTTCGAGCCTGGTTGCATGGTTGTCTGTATTATTTTCTGTAGCATCCAGGTACATCGTAAAGGCATTGGCCACCTTAAAACAAATGCCCTGTAGTAACTCGCTCTTGCTGCCAATATGGTTATACAGGCTGGGGGCTTCTACACCCACTGTTTCTGCCAATTCCCTCATAGACGTTGATGAAAAACCCTTGCTTTTGAACAATGCAGCCGCCTTTTTTGTAATTACGTCTTTTTTGCTGGCATTTTTACCAGGCTTTATTTTTGCCATGCACCTTTTTCTGCAAAACTAATGCTTATTAGTTTTTATAGTTAGTTTTTTGTACGAAAATGATACTGCCAGGCGAGGATGATTTTACAAAAAACAGGTATACCAGCATAGCCAGCATTGCCTTTTAAAGCAACAAAGCTTAATGAAATGCGAAAATTTAAAATAAATTATGTAAATACACTACCATCCGAAAGTCAAAAAGATAAATAGCCCATATTACCTTTGAGGTGACAAAACTTCATAAGCATATGGGACTATTTACCCGCAATAAAAGTAACAACAAGCCGATAATAAAACAAATCTTAGAACTCATACCTGTTTCTATTTTACAAAGCAGTATCGCAAAACACCAAAGTGATAAATTTTGTAGCAAGTATAAGACTTACGACCATTTGGTTTCTCAAATGTTCGGACAGCTAAATAAATGCGAAACCTTAACTGATATAAGTACGGCCATTGCTGTAAACACCACCTTTATTGGCGACCTGGGATTAAAACAAAGCCCTGCCCGAAGTACTATGAGCGATGGCAATGCAAAGCGGGACTGGAAAGTATTTGAAACCATGTACTATAAGTTACTTTCTCATTATAATAGCGTACTGCTCAGGCATGGCAAAACCAGGGATATAGAGGAGATAAAAGGCAAAGTGGTGAAGATAATAGATAGTACCACCATCAGCCTGTGTTTGAGCTTATTTGAATGGGCAAAGTTTCGGACAGCTAAAGGAGGTATAAAAATACATACCTGTTTAGATTATGCGCTCATGCTTCCCGATTTGATCAATATTACCGAAGCTGCCGTACATGATAAGCGAGGCCATCCACAAACAGTATTTGCCCCGGGAACAATTATCGTAGAGGATAAAGGCTACTTTGATTTTAGTTTAATGATGCAAAGAATCAATGCGGAGAATGTATTTGTAACCCGAATAAAAGACAATACGGTTTATGAAAGCGTGTGTGAAAAAGAATTGCCCTTAGATAAAGATCAACATATACTTAAAGATGAATTAATCCGGCTTACGGGCAAAAAAGCTGTAGAAGTGGGAATAGATCAGTTAATACTACGCCGTATAGTAGTATATGACTGTGAAAAAGATGTCCAGTTAGAACTTATTACCCAGGAGTTGAAATGGGCAGCATCCACCATTGCTGCCTTATACAAGGCCAGGTGGGATGTCGAAATATTTTTTAAACAACTGAAACAAAATTTGCTGGTAAAAACATTTACGGGTACAA
>JBBQLS010000017.1:0-32617 GCA_038328115.1 Chitinophagales bacterium | reverse complement strand
TAATTCGGCAAGGGAAGCATTTCTAAGTTTGATCTCTATTCCATTTGCATTAATAGGCGGTGCATTCATGATCTATTTCTGGGGGGTGAATATGTCTGTTGCTGTGGCAGTGGGTTTTATTGCTTTGTTTGGATTAGCAGTGGAAACCGGTATCGTTATGGTCATTTATCTCAATGATGCCATGCAGCAGTTGGTTGAAAAAAAAGGTAATTCAAAAGAAACAATCACAAAGGAGGATTTGCGGGAATATGTGATTGCAGGAGCAACGAAACGCTTACGGCCAAAGTTAATGACGGTAAGTGTTTCACTCTTTGCATTAATACCCATTCTTTGGAGCCATGGAGTAGGTAGTGATGTGATGAAACCAATTGTATTGCCGATGGTAGGCGGTGTACTCACATCAGCTACCCATATATTATTGGTAACGCCATTGATTTTTTTAATGGCAAAAGAGTATGAGTTGAGGAAGCATGGCAAAATTGATGTACTCGAAACAAAGCATGAGTCACTATCAGCAGAAAATAATACGATATGAAAAGTTTAAAATTATTGATTGGAGGGTTACTCATCATACAAGCAGCACATTCTCAAAAATTGCTGACGATGCAGGAAATACAAACAGCCATTGAAAAAAACCATCCAACTTTAAAAATGCTTGATGCAGAAGCCCGTTCCATGAACGAAGCGGCAAAAGGAGCTTACAGTTGGATGCCACCTGAATTGGGAGCAGGATTTTTCCAAACTCCTTACGACCCCGGCAGGTGGAAATCAATGAACGGTCAGCCAGGCATGGGTGCATTTATGATTTCTGCACAACAGATGTTTCCCAATA
Source organism: Chitinophagales bacterium (assembly GCA_038328115.1). Classification (GTDB taxonomy): domain Bacteria; phylum Bacteroidota; class Bacteroidia; order Chitinophagales; family Chitinophagaceae; genus Ferruginibacter. The sequence goes on along the minus strand of JBBQLS010000017.1, from coordinate 31,785 downwards.
AAAAAAAGCAGCATGCAGCGTATGATTTTATGAATGCTCAGTCAACAGTTGAATTGCAAAAAAAAGATGCAGTGATCAACGAATTGCTTTTTACAGCAAGAAAAAACTATTACGACTGGATTGTCCTGGAAAAGAAATTAAAAGTGCTGGATGAAAATAACAGGCTTTTAAAATTTATGATGCAGAGTGCAGAAATAAGGTATAAAAACGGTTTGGGTAAAATCAGTGCCTATTACAAAGCCAAAGCAGCATTGGCAAATGTAGAAAACATGCAGTTGATGTTACGGAGTGAAATTGAACAAAAGAGAATTGCCATCAATATAGTGATGAACCGCAACGCTGATGAACCTTTTTTGGTAGATACCAACTATGTATGGCTCGATTTTAATAAAGACATGTTCGACTCTGCCACTTTAATGAAGCAAAGAAGCGATATAAAAGTAATTGACCGCAGTATTGAAGTCAATAACCTTGAGCGCAAGGCCGAACTGGCAAAATTGAAACCAGAGTTTGGTATTCAATATAATCACATGACAGGTTGGGCAAGGCAGCCCCTGATGTTCACTGCCATGGTCATGGTAAAAATTCCAATGGCTAAATGGTCCTCAAAAATGAACAAGGCAAAAGCCGAAAGCCTGGTATGGCAAAATGAGGCATTGAGAAATCAACAACAGATGATTGTTAATGAGGCTTCCGGCATGGCAAGTTCATCTTTTACCGAACTGGAATTAAAAAAGAAACAGATGTTGTTGTATGAGCAGCAGATTATTCCGGCTTTAAGAAGAAACTTTCAAACTATGCAATTAGGGTATGAACAAAATACGGAAGAACTTTTCCAGTTATTTGATGCATGGGAAGCCTTAAATATGACACAGATGGATTACTTCGACCAGTTGCAGAAAGCCTTGCAAATGCAGGCCGAACTGATGAAAATTATGGAGATAAAATAAACAACATGATGAAAAGCTTTATAAAAAATAAATGGTTCTGGCTGATAGCCATTGTGCTGTTTATATCGGCTTGTAATAATACCGGAACTAAACAGGAGGTTATGTACACCTGTCCTATGCCACAGGATTCAGTATTCAGCAACAAGCCGGGGAAATGTCCAAAGTGCGGAATGAATTTGATTCCAATGGCTGATCATACCATGCACAGCGGGAAAAATATGGCCGACAGTACCCAATCAAAAGTCAAAGCATATACCTGTCCCATGCATCCGCAGGTGCAAGCTGATACAGCTGGAAACTGTCCTATCTGCGGGATGCAGTTAGAAAAAACAAAATCAGCAGCAGAGCCCAAAGCCGTTTCATTAAATACGTTGCTGAAACCATCCAACCAGCAGGTGATTGCAAATATTCCAATGGTACACATGATGGAAAGAGAAGAAAATATTGAAATGGAATCGTACGGATTTATAACCTATGATACAAGGCAAACGGGTGTTATTTCATCTAATTTTTCAGGCAGGATTGAAAAACTCTATATAAAGTACCGTTATCAGAAAATAAGTAAAGGACAACGCATCATGGACATTTACAGCCCTGAGTTGATGACTGCACAGGAAAATTTATTGTTCCTATTAAAGAACGATCCCGACAATACCATGCTGATAAATGCTTCAAAACAAAAACTTTATTTGCTGGGAATGGGTAATCAGCAGGTAAGTACAGTTATCAAATCTGGCAAAGTCAATTATTCAGTAACTGTTTACAGCAACTACAGTGGGCATGTGCATGAAAGCAATGGTTCAGCAATGAATAGTAATCAGCAAGCCGAAATGATTTCCATTGCTTTCACAACAGAAGAACTTTCTGTGAAAGAAGGAATGTATGTACAAAAAGGTCAGAATATTTTTTCTGTATTCAATCCAAACAAAGCATGGGCCTTGTTAAACATTTTCACCGGCCAGGCAGCAATGGTCAAAGTAGGTAATAAGGTACGCATCACATCTGAAACAGATCCGTTAAAAGATTTCAGGGCTTCTATTAGTTACATCGAACCTGTTTACAGGGAAGGAAACAAAACTGTTACAGCAAGGGTTTATTTTGATAATACTGTTTCTAAAATCCCTATCGGAAGCCAGGTGAAAGCTATCATTTTTGCTGGTGACCGTTCGGCAGTATGGTTGCCCGAAGAAGCAATATTGTCTTTGGGTTTAGATAAAGTTGTTTTTGTAAGAACCGGCGAATCTTTTATGGCCAGAAAAATTGAAACCGGAATTACCAATAAACACCTGGTACAGGTATTAAATGGTTTGGATAAAAACGAAGCCGTGGCCGCCCATGCCCAGTACCTTGTTGACAGCGAAAGTTTCATCAAAACAAATTAAAGTAAAATGAAAAAGTTTTTTTTATTCCTCATCACAGCGTTAATTGTCCTGGTATCCTGCAAAGGCAAAAAGGAAACCACTATGAATAAAGATGAATATTATACCTGTAGTATGCATCCGCAGATCATGCAGGACAAACCCGGCCTTTGCCCCATTTGCCACATGGAACTAATTGTTGTGAAAAGAACCAATACTGCAGCCGATGAAATTATGTTGAATGATGAACAGATAAGGCTGGGCAATATTCAAACAGATACTATTCGCAACAGCATAATTGGAGACAAGCTGCTGTTAACTGCCACATTAAATGCCGATGAATCAAAAGTAAACAGTATCAGTGCCAGGATAATGGGCAGGATTGACAGGCTTTATTTTAAAAATGTTGGTGATTATGTTCCAAAGGGAGCACATCTCTATGATTTATATAGTGAAGAACTGAATAATGCTAAACAGGAATATATAGCAGCGTTGGAAAAACAGCAATCACTTGACAATTCAATAATTGATTTCAATCGTTTGCTGCAAAGTGCTAAAATGAAATTGCTTTTATGGGGCATGAGTGAAGCACAGGTGAATGAATTAGGTAAAACAAAAAAATCATCTCCGCTTACTTCATTTTACAGCAACGCATCAGGCTTTATTACCGAATTGCCTGTGATGGAAGGACAGTATGCATCGGAAGGTATGACGATTGTGAAACTGGCAGACCTTTCATCATTATGGGCCGAGGCACAGGTCTATGCCTCACAACTTTCTGCCATTGATTTAAATGGCATCGCTATCGTTCAGATTCCTGATTTACCCGGTAAAGAATGGAAAGGAAAAATTGAATTTGCAAATCCTGAAATTATACCGGACAGCAGGCTTAACCTGGTAAGGGTTACCATACCCAATCCAAACGGGATATTAAAACCCGGAATGCCAGCCTATGTAAGTATAAAAAGCAGGGAAATAAAGACGCTTACACTGCCAACGGATGCAGTGCTTCGGGATGGAAAAATGAATGCAGTTTGGATTCAGTCAGGAAAAAATAGTTTTAAAATGAAAATGGTTGAAATTGGTTTAGAGAGTGGTGACCGGATAGAAATAAAGTCAGGTTTGCAAAACGGAGACGTAGTAGTGATGAGAGGTGCTTATTTGTTGCATAGTGAATATGTATTTAAAAAAGGAAATGACCCGATGGCAGGAATGAAAATGTAAAAGCAGGCAAAATGAAAATCATACCAAAGTCAATATTGAAAAAAGTAGTACTGCTGGTAGTGATATTATCTGCATTGATACAGTTTATTCCAAAGCCAAAGAAGAATATAAATGATTCAATATCTACAGCTTCAATTGATGCACTTTATTCAGTACCGGATACAGTGAAGCATTTGATGAAAGTATCCTGTTACGATTGTCACAGTAATAATACTCATTATCCCTGGTACAGCAACATACAACCATTTGTCTGGTATTTAAACAAGCACATTACAGAGGGGAAGAAAGAATTGAATTTTGATGAATTTGAAAATTATTCTTTAAGGCAACAAAAAAGCAAAATAAAAGCAATCGCCAGTCAGATAGCGGATAACGAAATGCCCTTGACTTCATATAAGTTACTACATCGCAAAGCAATGTTAAACAAATATGAAAAACAGCTTATAATCAATTGGGCAAAACAAAATTTAGATAGTCTTAATTTAATAAAACATTAATAATGGAACATCAGCGTAATCATTCAAACGAAGAAAAAGGTAAAAAAGCAATGCCTGAAATGGATCACAGCAAGATGAATCATTCAAAAATGGATCATAGTAAAATGAATCACGACCATGGAGCGATCCCGATGGGTATGGCGGGGCATGACCATCACCGGATGATGATTGAAGATTTCAAGAAGCGGTTTTGGGTTAGTTTAATCATCACTATACCCATTCTTGTTTTCTCACCAATGATTCAACAGTTCTTCAGCTATCAATTATTGCTTCCGGGAAATAAATATATTTTGTTGGTACTTTCTTCCATAATTTATTTCCGGGGAGGCTGGCCGTTCTTAAAAGGCTTTTATGAAGAAATTAAAAAAACTGCACCGGGCATGATGACATTGATTTCAATGGCAATCAGTGTAGCTTATTTTTATAGCGCTGCAACCGTTTTTGGATTACCGGGGATGGATTTCTTTTGGGAATTGGCAACACTGATTGTAATCATGTTGTTAGGCCACTGGCTGGAAATGAAATCAGTTTTGGGTGCATCCAAAGCATTACAATTACTGGTAAGTATGATGCCTGCCGAAGCACATAAAGTACAGGGTGATCATATAATGGATGTTCCGCTGAGCGAATTACAAATCAATGATATTATTCTTATCAAACCCGGTGAAAAAGTTCCTGCCGATGGAATTATTGTAGAAGGAAGCAGTTACTTGAATGAAGCTATGCTCACCGGAGAATCAAAACCTGTAAAAAAAGCAATAGAAAATAAAGTAATTGGCGGTTCTATTAATGGCAACGGTTCTTTAAAAATTAAAGTGGAGCACACAGGGAAAGACAGTTATCTCAATAAAGTCATTTCATTGGTGGAGGAAGCTCAAAAATCAAAATCAAACATGCAGAACCTGTCTGACAGGGCTGCAAAATGGCTAACCTATATCGCATTGGCAATTGGTTTTGGCACATTGGCCACCTGGCTTTTATTGGGCTATCCTTTTGTTTTTGCATTGGAACGTATGGTTACGGTAATGGTAATTGCCTGTCCGCATGCATTGGGCCTGGCTATTCCTTTGGTTGTTGCTATCTCTACCGCAGTATCAGCACAAAATGGTCTATTGATTAGAAACCGTACAGCTTTTGAAGAGTCAAGAAATATTTCTGCCATACTTTTTGATAAAACAGGAACATTAACCAAAGGTGATTTTGGAGTAACAAGAATTGTATCGGTTGACAAACAAATTTCCGAAGATGAATTGCTTCGTCTTTCATCAGCCTTAGAGCAAAGTTCTGAGCATCCCATTGCAGTAGGAATTGTCAGTAAAGCAAAAGAGAAAAAAATAACGATTCCAAAACCTGAAAACTTTAATGCAATAACGGGTAAAGGAGTAGAAGCAAATGTAGAAAACAGGAAAGTAAAAGTTGTAAGCCCTGGTTATTTAAAAGATAAAAATATTGCTGTACCGGAAGATGCATTCAGCAGCGAAGCAGAAACGGTTGTATTTATTATTATTGATGATAATCTTGCCGGGTATATTGCCCTGGCTGATGAGATAAGACCAGAAAGCGCCGAAGCAATTAATATTTTTAAGAAGAACAAAATAAAAGTATTTATGGCAACCGGTGATAATGAAAAAGTGGCAAAAGCTGTCAGTGATAAATTAGGTTTAGATGGATATTTTGCAGAAGTATTGCCACATCAAAAAGTAGAGATTGTAAAAGACCTGCAAAGTAAAGGAGAGTTTGTTGCAATGACAGGCGATGGCGTAAACGATGCCCCTGCATTGGCTCAATCAGATGTAGGAATTGCTGTTGGTTCTGGAACAGATGTAGCAGCAGAAACAGCAGATATAATTTTAGTAAACAGCAACCCACAGGATATTGCTAACCTGATTTTATTTGGAAAAGCAACCTATAATAAGATGATTCAGAATATTGCCTGGGCAACCGGATATAATGCGATTGCAATTCCTTTGGCTGCAGGTGTTCTTTATTCATCAGGTTTTGTTTTAGGTCCGGCAGTAGGAGCAGTATTGATGAGTTTGAGTACGATCATTGTTGCTATTAATGCACAGTTGTTGAGGAATAAGATCGGGAATAAATAATTGCAAAGAAAGTAGAAGATAAAAACATCAACAATAAATTAAGAATGGCATCTATGATTTTATTTTAATCATTAAGGCTGGGTAGTGTAGTTATAATTTAATCGACTTCGTTTTGCATTTATGGTAAACACCAACAAAGATTATAAGACAGAACTGAACTATATTTTAAAATGTAACTTTTCTCTACGGACACATTTTGACAACGACCTTGGCTTTGGTGCAGGGTTGACATTCTCTTATTAGCCAACGCTGCAAGTCAGGTACTTTTGGCAGGCACACAAGGCGATACAGAAAGCCAACCTGCCTTGCTCAACGCACTGGCAACAGTTTTATAGTTCGGCAGACAAGACACTTTAGGTTGACATAGTACGACAGAAAAGAAGGGTATGCATACAACGTTCGAGTATTGCTGCAGTTGGGGAATTGACCAACTGTCTGCCCGGAACTGAAGCTAAATTAATAAACAAAAGTTGAAGTTAGAACTAATGCCCAACAGAATTACGTCCGCCGAAACCAAAGCTTGGATATGCACTGCTGATGATTGTACTTCCGTCCAGCCCCAATTGCAGCAATGCTTTTGTTCGTTCGCCCTTCGTCATGCTGTGTCAAACTGAATACTGTATCCAAAGAAGTAGGGTGTGTCCCAGAAGCGTTGGCACAAGGCAGGCTCTTTTGTAAGGTTAGCTTTTGTGTATCGGCTTTGTGTGCCTTGCAAATGTGCCTGACTTGGTGCGTTGGCAATTTTGTAATATATATTTCCAAATGACAAACCCTTGCATTTAGTATAAATAATCATGTAGTACGCTTGAAAAATTATCAGGATTTTGGTAGATAAATTATCGAATGCTTTTTCTATTTAAATTCAAGATCTCCGCCCATTAATAACATTTGATAAGTTATAAATGGATTTAGTACAGGCTGCTGATTAAATAGTACAGTAAAAGTATTTTGAAGTCTGGCCTTTTGATTTGATGCTAATACAACAAGTTCTTTTCCATTCTTTAGCTTAACTACTGCCTTCGTTACCTGCGGGATGCCAAATACAAATTCTCCTTTTGAAGGATTTATCGGATAAAAACCCAGTGTTGAAAAAATATACCAGGCACTCATTTGCCCACAATCATCATTGCCAATCATACCGGTTGGCGTATTGTTATAAAACTCTTTACAGATTTGCGTAATTAGTTCGCCTGTTCTGGCAGGTTTGTCTGAATACGCATAGAGATAAGCAATATGATGACTTGGTTCATTACCATGTGCATACTGGCCAATCATCGCTTCCTGCCCTAAATATTTATTTGGATTGGGAGTTCGAATGGTAAAAAAACTATCCAGTTGTGCAGTGAAATTTTTCCTGCTTCCTAATAATTGAGTGATGCCTTTCACATCGTATTGTGCTGCAGTCCAGAAATATTGCCAGGCATTGGCTTCTGTATAATCTCCGGGATTGCTTAATGGAGAAGTAGCCATTAATGGATTGAATGGCGTTCGCCAATTGCCCTTACTATCTTTCCCCCTCATTTGTTTTGTTGAAGTGTCGTATAAATTTTTGTAGTAACTGGCACGTTTATAAAAAGCAGATGCAATATCTTTCTTTCCCATTTTTTCTGCCATCAGTGCAATGCAGTAATCATCCACGCCATGTTCTAAGGTTCTTGATACGGCTTCATTATCTAAACTGTCAAATGGATAATAACCAAACTTGTTGAGCAAAGTCCAGTTACTGTTGATGTGATTTTGCGTTGTTGATTTTATCATTTGTTGCAATGCCTCCTCCCCATTAAAACCGGTAAAGCCTTTTAGGTAAGCATCAGCCAATACAGGTATTGCATGATTGCCAATCATACAATAATTATCCTGGCCCCATGCAGTCCATATGGGGAGAAAGCCTGCTGCCTTACTGTGTTCTATCATACTGCTAATAAAACCATTTACCCTTTCGGGTGCAATTAAAGTGTAGAGTGGATGAGCAGCACGGTATGTATCCCAAAGAGAAAGGGTAGAATAATATTCATTATTTTTTGCAGTATGAATTTTATCATCAGCGCCTCTATATTGTCCATCTATATCTGCAATATTGCTTGGCTGAATAAACAAGCGGTACATGCAGGTATAAAAAATTTCATTTTGTTTTTGCGAGGCTTCTATTTCTATCCGGTTTAGATAAGTATTCCAAACTTTTTTGGCATGTACAATAGTTGCAGAAAAATCCCATTTGGGTAATTCTTTTTGTAAATTATTTTTTGCCCCTTGCACACTTACTGTTGATAGGGCAATTTTTGTTTGGAGGATTCTATCTTTTAAATTAAAATTCAAAATATACCGAGGTGCATTTTCTTTTGCTTGCTTTGGTAATTGAGAAGAAGATAAAAATGGTTGGTTAAATTTGATAACGAAAAAATATTTTCTGTCAACCCAATTTTTAATATGGCAATAGCCAGATATGGTTGTATTATTCTCTAGTTGAACATTGCTTTCTAATACTAAAGAATCTGTTAGAAATTTTAAGCCATGCTGTAAATCAACTAATAATTTGGCTTTGTTATTTGGATAAGTATATTGGTGAAATGCAACTCTTTCAGTTGCGGTCAATTCTACTTTCACTTTATTATTTAATGTAACAGTATAATATCCTACTTTGGCTTTTTCAGTATTTTTTAAATAGGCTTCACTAAAATTTTCTTTTCTGTCATCTGTAAAAGGCTGTAGCAGCACATCGCCAAATTCATTGATCCCCGTGCCGTTGGCCCTTGTTTGCGAAAAGCCCATTATCATAGAATCTCTGTATTGGTAACCGCTGGTATTATCCCAGCCATTGTCCTTATTATCCGGCCCAGGCTGCACCATGCCAAATGGCATACAGGGACCGGGAAAAGTATGACCTGTTCCTTCTGTGCCAATAAATGGATTAACAAATTGGGTGTAATCTTGTGGTTTTTTTTTGGATTGGCAATAGCTTGCTGATGTAGATAGAAAAGTGAAAAATATAAATAAATAAAATTTCATTAATTTATTTTTTTAGTAAAAAAAGTAAAGGAATATCCAATCGCTTTGACCATGATTGCTCAGAGTGATTTTCGCCGGGGAAATATTTTGTTTGCCAGTGTTTGGTATCATAGCCTTGCTGCTGCATCACTTCATCTACTTTTTTTTGTATAGGTGGATAGAGTGCATCCAATGCTTGGTCGCCACAATCAAAATAAATTTTATGAATACGTGGATTTGGTAAATGGGTTTTTAAATAATTGATAAAAGCGTCTGGCACAGGATTATTTTCCAGCGACCAAACACCCGGCCAGTGTGTACTTAAACAGGCAGCACCGCCAAACACTTGTGGATATTCACAAATGGCATACATTGAAATTAATCCTCCCATGCTGCTGCCCATGATAAAAGTTTTTTCTTTATTTGTTTTGGTAGAATAAGTCTTATCAATAAAAGGTTTCAATTCAGTAACTAAAAATTTTAAGTAGTTATCTGAAACCGGCTGAAAGATATCTTTTGTTCTTCCTGCTCTTTGGAGTTGTGCAGTAATGCTGTCTTTCTGAATCTGTGTTAAAGATTCATAAGGTTTCTGTGGAAAGTAATCAGCATGCCTTGTATTGCCACTATTCCATACGCCCACTACAATTACATTTATTAATTTTCCTTCGCTTTGCAGTTTTGAAATCATATCGTCTGCATTCCATGCAGCATGGTTCCAGGTTATGGCTGTATCATAAAGCATCTGACCATCATGCATGTAGAGAACTGCATACTTTTTTTCAGAGGAATATCCATCAGGCAGCCAAACATCTACATTTCTTGCAGTAACAAATGCTGAAGTAAAATTTTCATAGCGTTTAATACTACCAGATGAAACTTTGGGTAACTGTGCATGTATGGTTACGCAAATCAAGGGAAAGCAAATATTTAATATTGTTTTTTTCATTTTAAAAACTAGTTGATTTTAAAAGTCACTTTCCGCAATATGGCAATACCCATCGGTATCAGTTTTATTGGCTGCACCGTATTAGTTTGTGTATTTAAAACTTTACCAGTTAAATATGTTTTGTTGCTGTACCAATCGTTATTGCTTTTTGTATCCGCAAAATAACTAAAGCCAAAAGCATTATTCTTTTCAACAGCAATGAACACAAAATTTTTATAGGTTTCATCCGTATGTTGCACCATAAAATCTTCAAAACTGTCAATGGGATAATTTTTAACTACTTCATTTTTAGAAGGGATATTGTATGCATACACTATTGCCCCACGTTGTAAAAAAGTTTCGTTATTAAATGCCTGAACCGGCTGGATATTATTTTGAAATGCCACATGAATTTTATCTCCGGTTTTCCATTTTTTTGTAACCTTATAAAAACCATCAGCTTCTTTAACTGATGCACCCGCCACTTGTATATTCATATCGGCAACCCAGTTCGGTTTGCGGATGTAAATGGTAAATTCAACAGCCTCACCAGTTGTTATCATCAACTCAACAGCATCTGAAAATGGATAAGTAGTAGCTTCTGTAATGCTTATTGGAACTGAATTGTAAGTAGATTGCAATTTAGATGGGCCGAATAAAACTGCAGCAAAACCATCGGCTGTTTTCATCCACATATTGCTTACATAATAAGGCAGGTTACGTCCATAACTAGGGTTACAACATACTGCTGCATCGGCATGTGTAGGGGAGTATTTATAACGTACATCTTCCTCTTTAAAACCAGAATTAGGCGATTTTTTGTTTAGTTGAATACAGTTATCAGTTTTGCAATAGGTAAGCCCTTTGCCATCGCCATACCTTGCACCTTGCATACTGTTGAAGGTGAGTATTTCTGCTTTATCAGCAAACGCTGGTAGTCCTGTTTTTTGCAAAGCGTCGTTGTAAAAATTTCGTAACTCCAGCATACCGCAATATTCAGCAGCAGTGCTATCGGGGTTCGCAATCCGGCCACCTATCCATTCATCGCCAATGCCAGCACCACCGGGCAACAGGCAAAAATTTATTTTATGTAGAGCGTTTGCATAAGCGTTTTTTAATTGCGGATAATCAGTACTATAATACGCCAATAACAAACTCCGCAAATGCTCATAAGTGTGAGCACCATGCCCAACAAATAAAGTATCTGCATCCATCAGGTATTCATACCGCATATCGTTGTAGTTGCGTTCATTGGGGTAAGTCGAAAATTCCTGATAGAGATACACCGCAAAATCATTGTACTTTTTATTACCGGTGATGCGGTGCAAAGTTTCACAAACATCCGTCATCATCAATCCATGCGTAAGTCCGCCAAAATCTGTGTTGGCTTTAAAAGGGCTTTTGGCATTTGCATTGTATTTGCTCATGGTAAGTGCCATGGCTTTTTCAACCGCCTCTAATACTTTTTTTTGTTGCGTTAATTCGTAATAACCTAACAATAACCTGAACAAGGTGGTTTGCGTCCACAGTTCGCCATTATCGCCTTCCTGTTTATACCGAAGTTCTTTACCATATACACCAAGATAGCCATCCTCATCCTGCGAAGCCAGGATGCGATTGATAAAACTATCGGCTTTTGCCATCGCTTTTTTATCGTTTATCATAAAGGCATTCCTCATAAAACCATCCCACCAGTTGCCTTGTGTTTCGCCGCCCCACCATTGCATGGAAATTTCCCAGGCGGCACCGGTAAGCACCTGTGTGCCTGCATTGGGTATATCTGTTTTGCTTTTTCTTTGCGCTGTTTTATAAATATCCTCTTTTATAATTTTAGGAACAAGTTCATCTAATTTACCAACAAAACCTTGTGCAATGTCTTGCTGCATTTGAGCTTTAATCCAGCCAAGGGGCTTTATTTCATTTATGGGTAAGTTTAGAAAAATTGGCTTTATTTCTTGCCTTGTATTTTTAAAAAAAGTTAAAGAATTCGTTTCCTGCCCATAAGCAAAGCTTAAAAGTAATACTTGAAAAATAGCAAAGTATATAGTTTTTTTAATTGTATTTTTTTTCATTATAATCAATTTAATTTTTACTTTCTTCAATAATTTTTCTGTATGCAACTTTTGCCGATTCATATACTTTTTCTGCTTCTGCTTTTTCTGCTGTTGAAATTTTACCCTGCTTTTGTTTCCAGCAAACATCAACTGCTTTTAAACACCATTCTGCACTTTGTTTGTTTGCACGGATGGGTAAATTATTTACTAACACAAAAATTGGGTTACTATGTGAGGATGGTAAAATACGAATGGCAACCCAACTACTTTTGTTAATAAAAGTTTCAAAAGAAATGTCCTGAATACTTCCATCGGCAGTAATAATTTTTTTATCAGCCACTTCTCCATTTACAATTAATTCCACTGCAATAGTTCTTGTTTTACCTATTCTTCCTCTTTCAATATTCCAGAATGGTTTTTGTGTCCATACGTTTTCCTTTATGTTGAGCGGTTGAATAGTGGAATCAATTTCTTCATTTAAATAAGCGGCAACTTTAGCAGTTACTTTTACTTTCGCTGGCTTATTTAAATTGAGGTCACTATTTTTTGTACCTACTTCTACATCATTTACTTTAAAATCCATCAAGTGGCTTTTGCCTTCAGATGTATAAGTTCTTCCCAATTTTAAACCTTCTGCCCAATCATTAAAATTAAGTTTGCCATCTAATTTTACATAGCTTCTACCATGAGCTACTTTATCGTCACTCATACAAGGAAAATCTGTTTCGCCACTTATTCTTGTTCTGTAGCCACAATTCAATGTATGGTACCAAATATTCAATTCCCATGTGGGTGGGGTATCCATGGTGGAAATAAAGTCCACCAAATTTTGTGTAACAGCTACAATGTATTCATTGGCACCAATTCCATCGAAGTTTGGCATTTCGTAATTGGGCAAGGCATCATTTTTTACTTCCAGCCCTAAACCCGAATGGGCATAACCTGTTATTGCTCCCTGCGCTTTTGCCCAACGCAAAATTGGAATGGTATAAGTTGGCCAATCTTCTAAAAAGTTTGTGTTTGGATAATCCTGCTCTTTCAATCTTAATAAAACCAAATGTCCCGCATGGCCAGAAGGAAAACCAGAAATTTCTAAATCATACCGCAATAAATTATTTGCAGTAGAAAGTTTATTATCCTTCCCTTCAAAAAATTGTTTTTGATGGTAATATCCAGGCCCCCAGGTAAGTACACTTCCAACATTTACGCCTTCACCCAAAATGTGCCGCATCATATCATCAGGATTTACACCTTGTGTAGGTGATGTGTAATGAGAACAACCTGCTGCATGTATGTGATGGTCGCCACTGTACCATCCAAATTTGTTTGGGTTTATCCATCGTTGCAAATCAATTTTTAAAACTTGATTGGGTGTATCGTTAACTATAAATGTTTTGGTTTTAGTTAAATATTCCGGTCCACGATTGTACTCAATAGTATATTTACCAGCAGGCAGATTGATTGTTTCTCCATTACTACGATAAATTTGTGATTGAAAGAAAAAATCAGGCGCCATCCTTTTCATTTGGCTTGGATAAATATGCCCTTGTTCGTCTTTGATAATTAAAGAAGCGGTTGCTGGTATTTTTTCATCTTCTAAAATTTGTAATTTAATTTTATTGGAAGGAAGACAATTGAAAAGAATATTGGTTTCATTTCTAAACCCAATATCCTGTGTGGACTGTCCGCAATTAAAAGCAAATTTTGCTGCTCTTTTTCCTGCATCACGGCTGTATAATTGAATAATAAAATATTCCACATCCAAACCACTTAACGTTGACTGCATAGGCGTTTGTGTATAAAAGCTTACATCCATCCACCTGTCGGTTATCATTTTTTTCGATATTGTAGAACCTTCACCTGCACCCGCCATTCCATAAATTTTTTCACCGCCATCATAAGTTCTTTTCCCTTGTTCACTTTCCACTTTAAGCCCGGCAGTAATGCCAGCCTGATTTTCTACTTTTATCAAAAACGTCTTCCAGCCATTTTGATTTAATACAGGCTTTGCATTACCTGCATTTACTTTTACCCTGCTCTCAGGATTAATTTGAACATTAAACAGTGTGTATTTGTCTAAAACATTTTGTATTGTATCAACAGCCGCTTCATTTTCATTTTTTGAAATGATGCTTTCAATTTTAATTTTATCTGCAGTTGTTATAGGGCTTCCAAGATAATCTAAGGTTTCGGTAAGAACCTTTATTTTGAAAGCAAATGGCTGCAGGTCTTGTGCAAACAAATTGTTTGTTACTTTACTAAAAAGGATAAAAAATAGTAAAATCTTAAATCGTTTCATTTTATATTATTAATCTATTTCGAGAACAAGAGCAGATTTGCCTGCAACCTGTATTTCATTTTTTATATTTATTTGTTCATTACTAATGATATTTTTACCAACTGCTTTTTTTTTAAGTATTTCGGCAAATCTTTTTGTATCAATACTTACTGCTGTTTTATTTTTATTCATTACTATCATAACTGTTTTTTCATTGTTGTAACGGAAGTAAGCATAAACGCCATCAAAAGGTGCATAGTGGAGCGTTTTCCCTCTAGCAATTACGCTATTATTTTTACGCCAGTTGAGTAGCTGCTTTAGATAATTTTGTGTGGAGGATTGTGCAGCTGATAATCCATTTCCGGTAAAAGCATTTACTGAATCGTTTTTCCATCCACCTGGAAAATCTGAACGTATCAATCCGTCATTCTTATGATGCCCGGTATTGTCCATTAAAATTTCTGTGCCATAAAATATTTGAGGAATACCACGGGTGGTAAGCAAATAAGTTAATGCCATTTTGGTTAAATCTACATCTTGATTTAACTGCATAAACAACCTGTCCATATCATGATTGTCGCCAAGCAGCATAACACTATTTGGGTTTGCATATACAAAATCGTTTGCCAATGCTTCATATAATTTTGTAAGCCCTTTGCCTGCGTAAAAATCTTCTGGCTCTTTTAGAGCATCCATCAGGGCAGCTTGTATAGGAAAGTCCATTGTTGTTGTTAAACAGCTTTTATAGCCATCAATATTTTCTTTTCCCTTTTGCCAATACGAAGTTATAAGTGGGTTTAAACTCCACTCTTCCCCCACAGTACTGAAATTGGGATATTCGTTTAGAATACTGCAACTCCAGTTCTTTAAGAATGTCTTATTGGAATAGCCATACGTATCCTGTCTTACTCCGCCTAACTGCAAAGTTTCGATCCACCAGATAGTGCTTTGAATCAAATAATTTGACATAAAAGGATTTTGTCCATTCATATCGGGCATTGTTTTATCAAACCAGCCATTGGTCATTAGGTCTTTATCATAAGCGGATGCATACAAATCTTCATTCACGGTTCTTCGGTGATTGGTCATTACAAATGAGTCTGGTTTATTTATCCAGTTTTTAAATGGCAAATCATTCATCCACCAATAGCCTGTACCGCTGTGATTAAGCACTTCATCAAAAATTAATTTCAACCCTTTTTGTTTTGATTTCTTCGCCAATTCTTTATAATCGTCCAATGTTCCAAAACGTGGGTCAACTTTATAATGATTGGTAATGGCATAACCATGGTAAGAGTAAGCAGGCATATTATTTTCCAACATGGGTGTGGGCCATATAGCTGTAAAACCCATTTCTTTTATATAATCAAGATTATTAATGATACCACGAATGTCTCCTCCGTGTCTGCCGCCATCAGAGTTTCTGTCAATTTTATTCTCCTTCATTCCTTCTACTACATCATTGCTGTAATCACCATTGGTAAAGCGATCGGGTACAATTAAATAAATGGCATCGCTTGAATTGAAGCCTTTTATTTGCGATGCTCCTTCCTGTCTTTTTAATAAAGGATAATTATAGGTATAAAGCGTTTTTCCATCTTTTTTAAAGTTGATGGTACATGTACCGGGCTTTGCATTTTTTGCAATCAGCAAATCAAGAAAGAGATAATTTTTACTATCAGCTTTGTTTACTTTTTTGATGGTTACCCCTGGGTAATTTATTTGCGGAGTTGTTTCAGCTATATTGTTTCCATTGATTAGTAGTTGAAGATTGGGGTTCTTCATACCTACCCACCAGTTAAGTGGTTCTACATGCTGAATCTGTGCTGCTGCCTTTTTACTAATAGAACATGCAACGATAAATAAAATAAGAATATTTGTTACTTTCATATTGTCAGACTTGATTTTAAATGTTGCATCATTATTTTATTAATTTCCCATTGATTACCTATTGGTTGTTTAGTGAATGGTAGTGCAGGCATGTAGGGTGCAGGCCCAAATTCAGGCGTTATATTAAAATTATTCCACCCTTCCTGGTTCTTAATTTTAATTATTTGTTGCCACCAGCTTTGATGTACCGCTAATTGATTTTTCCACTCTGGAGCAAAAGGGTCATTTACCTGTGGTCCCTGGTCAAAGCCAACCCTTGCATGAATATGCCATACGTGGGGAATAATTTTGTTGATTATATTTTGCTGGTCTTGCAATAAACTTTCAGATACTACACAAAAGTGTGAAAAATCGCCTACCAGTTCAAGTTCAGGGAATTTATCCAAATATGGAAGTAAAGTTGAAGCATGAAAACTAAACCTTCCTCTATGGGTTTCATGCAAAATTCTAACTCCGGTTGTAGCACTTATGTTTAAGCAAGCTTCTATAATCCTGCAATTATCATCAAAAGAAAAATAGTCTTTTCCTGTATGTGAGTTAATATAGGTGGGTTGATAGCTTACTAATTTCCGCAATTCATTTTCCATTCTTTTTATAAATGCATCCACAGTTTCACTACAGGGGCTAAGCAGCTGTTGCGGAATAAAAATAAAGTCAGCATTCTTCTCATAAATATCTTCCATCTCAGCCATAAACGAGTCGCAAAAATTATCATTATCTGGCAAAAATATTTCAATGCCATCATAGCCAGCTGCAGTTATTTTATCTATAAATTCTGGTGAGTCTAAATGCTCTTGTCCCCAGTAAGGACAAATAAAACTGAGATTCAATATATATATATTAGGAGTATGAAAATAATAAAGGATTCATTTCCGTTTCAATTACCTCACCCACTTTTGAACCTGGACACCAGGTATTCCGATCATTGATTTGATTTTCATTTTCAGGCTCTTTTAGTTGCATCTCCTTGTCCATATAAATAATGGTCATTACCTTACGCATCTGCTCAGTTTTATTAGCACCAGCCCGGTGAAACACCCAGCCTGAATGAAAACTAATTTCTCCCAAATCAAATGCTTCAATAACATGTTTAAAATCAGTTACCTTTAATTTTTGCTGAATCATTGTCTCGCTATCATCGCCTATTTCAAGTTCCCTTCCTTCTACAATTTTATGACTGCCTGCGCTAAATTCCAATGGTCCCATATCCAATGGGGTGGCTTGTAAAGGCATCCATGCGGTAATGGTTTTATCAGTTTCCAAAGGCCAGTAATATTGATCGGCATGCCATGGCGTGATACCGCCGCCGGGTTCTTTATACAAAGCCTGGTCGTGGTATAATCTTGCCCCATCAGCCTGCATTAAATCGGCAGCTATTTTTGCAATGCGTTTGCTAAAAATCAGTTCCTTGATTCGTTCATCCTCTCTCCATAAATTAAATAGTTGCAAAAAAGCTTTCCCATAAGTATTTCGCTGTTCCAGGGAAGTACTTTCCTTTTTCATCTCATTAACCTTTTGCGAAATAATATCGCCGTAATAAGCTACTGCTTCCGGCGATAGCACTTCTTTCAACTTTATATACCGGTTTCGATTATAGAAATCTAACTGCTCTTTTGTGAGTATATAAGTTTCATTAAGAAAGTGCCGGATAGTAGATGGAACTGTTTGCATTGTTTCTGTTTTATGCTTACAAAAATGGGTAAAGTTGTTAATATTTGATAATACCCTTTCGCCAAATTATAATACCATATTTCCATTTATTAAAAGCCGATTGATTTTTTTAGAAATAATAGTATTAATTTTAAGAAAGAATACATTATGAGAGCAAAGCTTGAACATATTGAAAAAACAAAAGAAGAAAAGTCCATTTTATGCTATGAAGTAATTGTGCCTTCCTTTGAATTTTTCTGGCATCACCACCCACTGTATGAACTAACTTATATCGTAAAAGGTAAAGGCAGACGAATGGTGGGTGACTGCATAGAAAATTTTACGGAAGGCGACCTCGTTCTGCTGGGGCCATCCTTGCCCCATACCTGGGTGAGTGATAATCTAAAAAGAGAAAACTGTAAGGCTATCGTTATTCAATTTCCTGCCGATTTTATAGAACCATTCCTGGCTTTACCAGAAATGAAAGCAATTAAAAACTTATTGGATAAAGCCAGTCGTGGCATCAGGATTATAAAAAGTAAACGGTTCACCTTTACCGAAGCTATTCATCAGATACATTCGGCAAGTGGTATATCACTAATTACATCTTTTTTAAATTTCCTGGATGCTTTAGCCGGACAGCAAACGAAAATATTGGCATCTTTAAACCATCAAAAAATAAAAGGTAGGCAAAATGAAGGCAGGATAAATAAAGTATTGCATTACATCCAAAACCATTTTGAAGGGCAGGTAAACTTGCAAACTGCATCCAGGCTTACCCATCTTTCCCAAAGCGCATTTTGTAAATTTTTTAAAAGAAATGTGGGAAAGACATTTTCTGATTATGTAAATGAAATTCGCATTTCCCATGCCTGTAGCATGTTAATTGAAACCGACAAATCTGTGGGTAATGTTGCAAATGAATCCGGCTTTGAAAATCTTGCATATTTCAACAGGATATTTTTGAAAAAGAAAAAGGTGCAGCCATTAAAATACAGAAATATGTAAAAAAAATCTTCTCAAATCTCTTTACCAATATATCAGTATTAATAGAGCTGTTTATGTTTTGATTATCGTATGAAATATAAACATTCAACTTGAAATTGTAGCATTATTATATGTTGGGTTAGCGTCGAACTAGTTAGTAGTTGATGGTAAGTGATTTCATTCATGTTTGAGATGAATATCATAAGAATTACATCTTTTAGGTGGAGGCTAGGCTTGAGTGCTTAGTAAAGTTTTATAGTTGAATTCTCGAACAAATACTGATTGATATTCGTCAGCCCGGGTGGGTTGTGCCTTGGCATTTTTAGCTCTTTGTAAAGTTGGCTTTGTATTGGGGGGTTGTATGACTTGAAATATGCTAAAAATAACTTGGGGTCTTGTCGGCAAAGTCACGGATGCTTAAATTTTAGTAAAATGCCATTTACGGTGAGGTACAACTCATGAATTGGACACAGCTTAAAACTTTGAAGACCCCTGCCCCGAAAGCCAACCCTTCGTAATTTAAAAAGAGGTGCAATCCCCACCCACAAAAGCAAGACTTTCTTCTTAGCTAACACACGGCAAACACCCTGATTATTGTAATTACCACAATGTAAACAGAACGAGAAGAAGCACTAACACACAACGGGGGCTTTGGCGCAGCAAGGGAATAGTTGCGGTGTCAGCCTAATGCTAATTAACGAACGAAATTTATAATTTACCAGAAACTTAATTGCAAATCTGTACACCCGGAACTGAAGAAAATTAGTTGAGTGAAGTTGATTGCACTTCCGTCCACTGTATTGCACCAATACCCTTGTCGGTTGCATTTCCGGTAACCGCTCACTACTCAGGTTTAATTTTTCAATCTAAACTTTTGGAGATTTTACTATTTTTAGAGAGACAATTAAAAATGTATTACTTTAAATAAAGAATATGACTATTCGACCTGCTATTAAAACTGATGTAGAAATACTATTAGAATTTGAGCAGGAAATTATTGCTGCTGAACGGCCCTTCAATAACACTTTAAAAAATGGGAAAATAAACTTTTATGATTTACATCAACTAATGGAAAGTAAAAAATCAGAAGTTGTAGTTGCTGAAATTGAAAAAGAAATTATTGGCTCAGGATACGCTGTCATCAAAGATGAAGCTGATCTGTTTGTTAAGCATAATCAGTTTGTTTATTTGGGATTTATGTATGTAAAGCCAGCACATCGGGGGAAAGGAGTTAGTAAAGCAATTATTGACACATTGAAGGAATGGGCTATTGCTCATGCTATTTATGAGATTCGATTGCAGGTTTATGATGAAAATATTATCGCAAAAAAAGCATACCAAAAAGCTGGATTCAAAGGACATATGCTTGAAATGCGCATGGGAATTTAGAAATTTAACTATTAAAACTAAAACTGCAACCAACAAAAGCATGAAGAATTGAGGGCTGACGAATAAATTCTTAGTATGATTTTGCTACCAATCATTTGCTTTCTGCTGGACAGATTCTAAACCACCACCAATTTTTGTCACGCTTCTCTTGCGCTGGCTTCCATTTCGGTCATAAGAATATTTTTAAGTACTTTTAAGGAACAACAATTGGCAGATACAGCATCAAATCCCCAACTCACGCCAATGCTCGACGTTAGGTGATTCTGCATCTTTTACTATATGTTTTCTATCCTGCCGTCCAATTGCTCAATCGTTTTTTTTGCAGCGGCCAGTCGTATCTTTTTATTCTTTTCTACTAATTTGGCAGTGGCCCATTTTTCTACTTTATGGTGAAGTGGCACAAGTAATGCAGCAATACACACCAATGCCAGTAACATTAGTAAAGGTGAATGATGTGTTACCCGTTCTAAAAAAGGATGTAGCAATAGATTGAGAAATTCAAATACTATTAATAAAGCAATTACGCCAGAGAACTCAATCAGTTTTGTATTCGTAATAAAACTACGGCTAAGCAATAAGTAAAGCGTAAGTAAAATAATAATTCCAATAGCTATCAATGCGTATTGAATGTTTTGTTTGCGCTGGTCTGCTTCTGCGGATTTTTTTGCAGCTTCTTCTATGATACGTAATTGCTCTTTAAAGGTTAATGCCTGAATAGTGTTAAGATTATTCTGATTAAAAATCAGTTCCCTTATTTGATACTCCAATTTTGAATAATAGTAAGCACTGTCGATGTTATTTAGCTTATCAAACAACTCTTTTTTATAACCGGTAGCTATTAATTTAAAATTTAAATTCTGAGTTTTACCAGATAATATCCATAACCTTTCAACCTGTACATTGGCCTCTGTCATTCTGTTATTCTTAAAAAGAAAAGGAATATATCTTTGATAGAATCCCATCTTTCTGCTTTCATTTTTTACTGAATCCGATAAAATAAGTGCCTTATTGAAATACACATCAGCCAGGTCATTTTCATTCAATTTTAAATTGACTGCACCGAGTAAATGCAAGGTCTGCAATTGGTAGGTAGGAAGTTTCAGCCTTTCGCTGGTTTGCAGTGCTGCCTGTGCATAGTATAAAGCAGAATCCAATTGATTTTTATCCATATATGCAATACCCATATTTCTTAGATACTGCACAAGCATATAATCGTATTTGGATGAAGTTTTATCGGGCAGATTTTCGCCGCCCTTCTTATTAAACTTAAAAAATTCATCAATATTTTTAAGATAATAATATATAGTTGATATGTCAAAATAGAGTGAACTTATTCTTCGTTTGTCATTGTACTTTTCAGCCAAAGGCAATGCTTTAAAGTAATATTCAAGTGCAGTGCTGTTATCTCCTTTGCTGCCAGAAAAATAATATCCAATCCAGTTATAACTGATGGCAAGCAGTGAATCATTTTTTAATTGTTGCGCTATTTGAAGCAAATCAATGCAGGTTGCAGAGTCAATATTATTGCTGGAATAAGAGTCTATGGTTTCAAGATATTTTATGGTTTCGGTAAAACGCTCCATAGGTTTGCTGCTAAGGGCTAAAACAGTTTTTACATTCGTTGGATTATTGTTTTGGGCTACAATAGTTTGAACAACAGTTATGAAGCAAACGAGGATGATTATATTTTTCATTTTTAGAGTCTAATTACTGTATGTTGCAATGTAGTAAATATGTTGGCTTAGGCAATGATTTTAGTTAAGTATAGCGTTTTGCAATAGCATCACGCAGAATGCTGGCATTGGTGCAGTAAGGGAGTAAATACTGTGGCAACCCAGTGTAAATAAATGAACGAAATTTACAATTTGCCAGATACTTAATTGCAAATCTGTCCACCTGGAACTGAAAAAAATAGTTGAGTGAAGCGGATTGCACTGCGGTCCACCCAAATTGCTTTAAATGCTTTTGCTTGCTCCTGTACATTTTCATTCCAGTCTCAAGGGTCGTTCGCTAATCTCTCTAAATCCAAACGCAGATTTCTGAAATATTCTTTCTTTTTAAATCTGGAACCCAACATTCTTCCGCCGGATAACCAACAGGGATTAGTAAAAAGGGTTTTTCATTTTCGGGGCGGTTTAGCAGTTTAGATAAAAAATTCATTGGGCTTGGGGTATGCGTTAATGCAACCAAACCCGCATTATGAATTGCCGCAAGCAAAAATCCGCATGCAATACCGCAACTTTCGGTTACATAATAATTTTGATGTTTATAATTGTTAGCTTCAAGTTCATAGCTTCTTTTAAAAATAACAATAAGATAAGGGGCAGTTTCTAAAAATTGTTTATGCCAATCAGTTCCTATTGGCTGCAAATCCCTAAGCCATTCATCAGTCATTCTGTTTTCGTAACTTTCTTTTTCTTCTTTTTCAGCTGCAATGCGGATTTGCTTTTTCACTTCAGGATTTTTTACCACACAAAATATCCATGGTTGTTTGTGAGCGCCTGAAGGCGCTGTTGATGCAGAGCGTAGAATGTTTTCAATTATATTTTCAGGAATAAATTTATCAGAAAAATCGCGAACTGTTCTACGAGTGTTCATCCATTCAAAAAAAGACTGGCAACGGGCATCCATTTCAGTAATCTCGTATGTTTTTTTTGTGTATGATACAAAAGGAAAGTTATCTATGAGTTTTTTTTGCATGTCAATTTAAAGTTAAGAGTTCGATTTTTGTGTAGCAGCTAGCGTTCGATTTTTGATGCAGTTGGGGAATAGACCAACTGTATGCCCGGCTAAATTAATAAACAAAAATTGAATGTAGAACTAATGACCGGCAGAATTCCGTCCTGCGGATATAAAGGTTGAATATGCACTGCTGCTGATTGATTTTCCTTGAAGCTCCAATTGCATAGGATATATTGTTATGCACAATCCAGGAATGAATTCTCCCCTTTAAACTCTAAAGCCAATTCATGCCCAATAGCGGTAAGTACACAAATACGATGTTTATTTCGCAATACAGCTTTTATAAATTATTTATTTACCATATTAGACCGATGTGAACTAACGAAATCAGGATGATCTTACAATGCATCAACATATATTTTTAAGAGCTTACATGCAACATATTTGGTACCATCTGATGCGAAAAAACTAATTGGAGAAACAAAAATTGTATTTTTTAGTTGGGAATAAAACTAATGTCACCTGTTCAGAAAATTGGAAGGAAAAATTTGCAGGGAATGATATTCTCTTCAAATGCGAAAAAGACTTTTTATAAAATGAAAAGCTAATAAAAATTTGTAAGTAAAATTGTACATGAAAATATTGTTGCAGAAAATACCATTATTATGAATACCCGCCATTAACAAGCATTGTAACAGGTTAATGATTGTCTGAAAGCAATAAAAAATAGCCTGGATAAAAAATATCTGGGGCCACCTGTTGGCTTTAGGTATGCACAGGGGCCTGCATCATATCTCTGAATTATCAGGTGCTGTTACGAACGTAAACGTATTAGATAATAATATTGACAATCTTGTATTGAAAAGTAATTGCTTTCGCTTTTTTGCCAAAAAAACTGGTAAAGTTGCTTTGGCTACAAATATCAATATGATACACTTATCAAACTTTAAAATGGTTAAATATCTTTAGCAGCGAATAATCTTGCTTTTAGATTTTTGCCCTCAACTTATATCCTTAATATTTTTTTCAAAGATTCTTACTTTGATAATTTAGTTTTAGATTAGTTTTGCAGATTCAAATCAAGACTTGTCTTATTTTAGTTGATGCTTGTTCAAATATTTTAATAGAACATAGCTTGGTTAAAGAAAAACTCCAAATGAAAAAAAAATGTCTTCAGCCAGAAAACTGGGTTATTGAGTATGGAGATTATCTGCTTAATATCGCAATATATAAAGTAACTGACATAGATATGGCCAAAGATCTGGTACAGGAAACTTTTCTAGCTGCACTCAAATCGCAACATTTATTCCGGGGAGATTCCAATGAAAAAACCTGGCTTTCATCTATCCTGAATAATAAAATTATAGATCAATACAGAAAAAAAAAGCAACCTGAATCTTTATGTGAATATCTTGAAAGTACTTCAGCTTCTTTTAATAATCAATTTTTTAGACCCGCTGAAGATGGGTCCTGGCATTTAAAAAAAGATACAATTGCCTGCGACTGGGGTGTTCATGCAGATGCAGCCTTAGAAAAAAGGGAATTCTATGCTGTAATGGAATACTGTCTTTCAAAATTGCCACAAAAAATGAAGCCGATTTTCTTTGCCAGGTATTTTGATGAAAAAAAAGCTGACGAAATTTGTAATGATTTTAACATTTCCTCGTCTAATTATTGGGTCATTATACATCGCTCAAAAATACTAATCCGGTCTTGTCTTGAAAAAAACTGGTTTTTAAATTATAAAGCAAATGAACAAACTGAAAACTATAATTAACGATTGTAAAGCTGCGCAAGAAAATGGGCTGAGGTCACAGGATGAAAAACTTAGCTTTACCAGCTGGATTAAACTACAGATACACCTGCTATATTGTAAATATTGTAAAAGATTTCTACATCAGGCAAAGCTTATTGACAAAGCAATTAGCCAACGGCAAAAAAATCTTTCACCCCTTCCCGGACATTCATTTTCCGAAGATGAAACGAAGGAATTGCAGGAAAGAATTGCGAAACACAATAAAAAATAAAAAAGTAAATCGCAAAATATTCTCGTTGTTTTTCGGATTATTCCTTCTCAAGGGGTTTAGTTACCAGAGCAAATCCGCAGGGGACTAAAGCAATGAAAGATCACTTCAAAATCAATTTTAATCCGATTTTTTTTTATAGATAATTGCTTATTAAGTATATTCTTTTTCCTTAACTTTTGTTTAACAACTGATATGTAAGTATTTTAATTGCCTACCGACTATCTGTTTGTTGATAATGCGATTCATTTAAAGGCACGCATTTTTTATAACCCTGTTTTATATTTATTGATAGACTTTCTACCTTCTTTAAACAAAAAGTGACAGGTATTAAGATATTGTTACCATCTGTTGGGAAATAGCTGTGGTACAAATGTAAAAGATTAGTTTAACTGCCAGGGGAGCATAGTGCAACAATAAAAAAGATATTAATAATGAATACACAATTTGACATTATTATCATTGGAACAGGTATAGGCGGAGGCACAATGGCTGTTCAGCTTGCCCCTACTGGAAAAAAAATACTTATAATAGAACGGGGTGATTTTATTCCCAAAGAAAAAGAAAACTGGGACCCAGTAGAAGTGGTGGAAAAAGGCCGCTACCGTGCAAAAGAAAAATGGTTTGATAAAGATGACAACCTATTTGATCCGTTTACACACTATGCAGTGGGAGGAAATAGTAAAGTTTATGGTGCAGCCGCATTTAGGTTAAGAGAAAAGGATTTTCAGGAATACATGACGTCTGCGGGTATATCACCAGCCTGGCCTTTAAGTTATACAGATTACAAGCCTTATTATGACGAAGCAGAAAAGTACCTGAACGTACATGGCGTAAGAAATGAAGACCCAACAGAACCACCAGCACCCCCATTTCCTTTTCCTCCAATTCCCGTAGAGCCTTTCACAAAAGAATTGTTTGAAAACGTAAAAGCGACAGGCATTAAGGCTTATCCAATACCAATTGCAGTTAAACTTACAGAAGATGATCATGGTCAGGATGCACCAATTGTATTAGGAAATTTTGATGGATTTCCTGACCCGACAGAGAGTAAATCTGATGCACATATACTTGGTATAAGACCAGCCCTTAAACAGAAAAATGTACAATTAATTACCAATGCATTTGTGTATAAATTAGAAACCAATGCAACCGGTAATGAAGTAACTACGGTATGTGTGGAGAAAGATGGAGAAAAGATTTTTTACAAAGCAGGTATTGTTATTATTGCTGCCGGCGCTATCAACTCGGCTACTTTATTACTGAGGTCTTCTTCCGACTTACACCCAAATGGATTGGGAAATCACAACGGATTGGTAGGCGCAAATTATATGTCGCATATCAATGGTTGCATGATTGCCTTTACGCCTGATAAGCTGAACGATGCTGCTTTTCAAAAATATTTTTGCATTGGTGATTATTACTGGGGCGATAGCGAATATCCTTTTCCTTTAGGCGAAATACAACTGATGGGGAAAAATGACCCTGCCACTTACACCTGGAATCCACCAACCGTTTTTGAAGGAAAAGATGCGAATTATATCGCACAGCATGCTATCGATTTTTGGTTAACTGCAGAAGATATACCTAAAGAAAATAACAGGGTCTCATTAACCAAGGATGGTCAGATTAAACTTGTATATCATAGGGAAGAAAATAATGTAGCCTCTTTTGAACAGCTAAAAGAAAGGTTGAAGAATACAATGACTAACGTAGGTAAAATTGATAAGCAATTGGAAAAGATTATTTGGGGAGGATACGATTTAGGTATCAGCGGTGTAAGCCACCAGTGCGGAACGTTGAAGTTTGGTACTGATGCAGCTACATCTGTACTTGATATAAACTGCAGGCTGCACAAAGTGCAAAATGTGTTTGTGGCAGATGCTTCTTTCTTTCCAAGCTGTGGGGCATATAATCCTTCATTAACCATTGCGGCCAATGCTTTCAGGATTGCTGCATTCATTAAATCAATTTTGTAATTTTTTTAAATCAAATAATAATGAAAAAAGTATTAATCACCTTTTTATGTTCAGGAATATTTTTTACTACACAGGCACAAGTTCCAACCAAATCTCCCGATGGAAAATTTACAAATAATCTCGATGAAAACGGATGTATGTTACGAGGATATGATGTAGTAGCAATGCAAACAATGCCTGACCAAACATTGAAGGGTAAAAAAGATTTTGAAAGTACGTACCAGTCTGCAAAATATTGGTTTGTATCAACAGCGAACAAAGCAATGTTTGATGCTGATCCGGCTAAATATGCTCCACTATACGGCGGCTTTTGTGCTATAGCAGTTACCGAAGGCAACTTGCGCCCTGTACAAGTATGGACACACGAAATTACCAAGGGGTTTTTAGTGGTAAACCATAATGCCAAAGCAAAGGGATTGTGGGATAATAACCCTAATAAAAAATTAAGAAAAGCTGAAAAAAAGTGGCCTGCTGTAAATGCAAAAGATGCAAAATATGATATTATCCATGCCGGCGAAACTCAGGAAAGTCTGGCTGCTACTTCATTTGTAGAAAAAAATTAGTACACATGAAACGAATATTCATTTACAGCGTGTTGTTCATTTGTTTAGGTATTGCCATACTTTCTTTTTTAAACAAAAAGGAGAATAAAAAGGACAATATTATTGAGCCTCAAAAAAAAGAAACTACAGGCGAAGGTTTCGCATTGGTAGAATTATTTACATCGGAAGGTTGTTCAAGCTGTCCTACTGCCGAGGCGCTAATGAGTGAGTTGCAAAAACAATATGCTGATAGTAATGTTTATTTTTTAGAGTATCATGTTGACTATTGGGACAGGTTAGGCTGGAAAGATAAATTTAGTACTCCACAATTTTCAGAGCTGCAACGACAATATGCTTCATACCTAAATCTTGATGCTGTTTACACTCCACAAGCTGTAATCAATGGTATGATAGAATGTGTAGGGTCTGATAAAGTAACAGTCTCAGAGGCAATTAATAATAATCTAAAGCAGCATTCTATAAAGCCAATTGATTTCAAAATTGGTATAACTGGTAACAAAATATTGACAGTTACATTATCTGAATCTATTGTATTACAATCAACGGAGCAATTAAAAGTTGCATTAGTATTAAACAAGGCCTTGGTAAATATCAGAAGAGGCGAAAACGAAGGGTTAAATATGGAGCACCTTAATACAGTATTAGAGTTAAAATCTGGAGATAGAAATTCTACCATTAATTTTTCGATAGCCGATAACGTGGTCAAACAAAATTTATCAATAGTAATTTTTATACAGGTTAAACAAACCGGAAAAATAATAAACGCAATTAAAAAACAGGTAGTATGAAAAAGATAATCATTGCAATTGGGATTTTATTGGCAGGAAATAATTCATTGAATGCACAGGTATTTATCACGCATAATTTATCCTTAGAAGCTTCTAAAAAAATAGTGTCTGAAGCCGTAAAATTTGCCAAAGACAACAAAGCTCCAGGCGGTTCTATTGCTGTAGTAGATGCAGGGGGTAATTTAATTTACATGGAAAGACTGGACGGCACTTTTGCTGCATCAGCCGACGTTAGTATTAAAAAAGCTAACACAGCAGCACAGTTTAAAGCACCTTCATCAAAGTTGGAAAACAGCATCAATGGTGGCCGCCCGGCACTGATAACTGTAGGCCGTACATTTTTGCAAGGCGGTATTCCCATCATATACAACGGCGAAGTTATTGGAGCAATTGGCGTAAGTGGCAGTGCCAGTGCACAACAAGATGAAGACATTGCAATTGCCGGAAGTAAAGCAAAATTTGATTAACTCAATACCTATAATGATGGACAACTATTTAGTGAAAGTAACAAAAATTGCGTTTACCATGTTATTGGTATGGCTTGCTTTGATCTTAAGCGTTACATTGGCAAATGCCCAGGAAAACAGGCAACTTACCCTTACAAAACCAGATGCCATTGCCGATCTAAAAACCATCGAAGGTGCAACGTTGGTAAACGCAAATTGGTTTGTGCAAAATGCAAAGATTATTGAACAATCTTTTAAAATGCCAGGTGCATCTGACAAAGACCCGATGCTTTTGTATCCAACCGGAGCATCTGTGAAAACAAATAATTTATCTCCCAATTTCGGAGATATAGATTTTGATAAGAATTTTAAAAGTATTTCCCCCGATGCATTGGAAAGCAGGCAGGGAACCGGCTTGTTATCATTTGTTTGGTACAAGGTAAATTTTACAGTACCTGCAAAAATCGGCAATACAAATACGGAGGGCACTACTGCTGTCTTTGAAGTTACGGTAGATGATTACAGCGAAATTTGGGTAAATGGAAAACAAATGCAGGGATTTGGTCAAATTGGTAATGGTTTAATTAGTGGCTTTAATGCACGAAACAGAATAACACTAACCAATAATGCAAAAGCCGGAGAAACATTTTCAATTGCAATTCTTGGTATTAACGGCGCATTGGGCAAAGAGCCAGAAAATTATATTTGGATACGCAATGCAAATTTAGATTTTTACAAAGAAAAATACAGCAACCCTGAGTGGAAAAATGTTGGCAAAATATTTACCATTGATGAAAAATTGAATAACATTATATCCCCAAATACCAATGTATCAAAAGTTGCCGATGGCTTTTCTTTTACCGAAGGCCCGGTGTGGCATCCCGATGGCTATTTATTATTCAGTGATCCCAATACAAATACCATTTATCGCTACAATCCTCGCAACGATAATGTTACTATTTATATGACACACAGTGGTTACACCGGTGCAGATATTGGCGACTATCACCAGCCCGGAAGCAATGGGCTGGCAATTGATAAGGAGGGCAGGTTGTTGATAGACCAGCACGGAAACCGCAGAGTGATACGGATTGAAAAGAAAGGCCCTGTAACGGTTTTGGCGGATAAAATTGACGGTAAAAAATTTAATAGTCCAAACGATCTGGTAATAAAAAGCGACGGCTCTGTTTATTTTACCGATCCACCTTATGGATTGCCAAAAGCGTTTAATGATAGCAAAAAAGAGTTGGATTATTCAGGTGTTTTTTTAATTAAAGATGGTAAAACACAGTTAGTAAGTAAAGACCTTGGTGGGCCCAATGGCATAGACTTTTCGCCAGATGAAAAATATTTGTATGTAAGCAATTGGGACGTCCGGGATATACATCATACCAAGACATTATGGAGGTATGAAGTACAACAAGACGGGACTTTAAAAAATGGTAAAATATTTTTTGACTGGAACCTTACCGAAGATGATGAAGCACTTGATGGTATTAAAGTTGATAAAGAAGGTAATCTTTTTGTATCTGCACCCGGTGGTTTATTTATTTTATCTGACAAAGGAATCTTGCTAGGAAAAATTACTACCCCCGAAAGACCCGCAAATATGGCCTGGGGCAGTGCAGATGGTAAAACACTTTATTTAACGGCACATACCAGCCTGTACAAAATTCAAACCTTAACCGGCGGAAAAATCGCTGAAAAAAATTAATCACTTTTACGACTATATAAAAAATGAGAAATAAACTTATATTCATTTTACTGCTTTGCAGTTTTCATTTACTAAGCTTTGCTCAAAAAATAACCAATGTTGGAGCTGTGTGTATTACTGTAAAGGATTTGAATAGTTCTATAAAATTTTATACTGAAGTATTACAATTCAAACTCAATAATAGGGAAGAATTTTTGGGAATCGAATACGAAGATCTGCTTGGTAAATTTGGTATCCACTGCAAAATAGCTCACTTGCAATTGGGGGAAGAAAAGGTTGATCTGATTGATTACCTTACTACAGGCGGAAGGCCCATGCCAAAAGTGCAGAAGAGTAACGATCTTAGTTTTCAACACATTGCCATTGTAGTAAGCGATATGGAAAAAGCTTTTGCTGTTTTGCAAAAAAATAATGTAGAATTTGTTTCTACCAATCCACAAACAATACCTGTTACTAATGCCGCCGCAGCAGGCATCAAAGCATTTTATTTTCATGATAATGATAACCATGTATTGGAACTAATTTACTTCCCCAAAGGCAAGGGCAAACCAAAATGGCAGCAGGCAAATGGCAAAATATTTCTCGGTATCGATCACACTGCCATCGGCGTAAGCAATACCACTAACAGCCTTCAATATTGGCGAGGCCTTTTGGGTTTGCAAAAGAAAGGCGAAAGCCACAATGTAGGCACAGAGCAGGCTCATCTTAACAATGTAGAAAATGCAGACCTGCAGATAACCGGGTTGGGAGTTGTTGATAAAGTTGGCGTGGGTGTTGAGTTTTTACAATATTTACAGCCTGGTGCAGGTAATGAATATCCCAAAGACACCCAGTGTGATGATTTGTGGAACTGGATCATTAAAACAGAAACCGATGATGTTGATGGCCTGTTTACTAAACTAAAAAATAGCAATGCATTATTAATTTCAAAGCATGTAGTTACAATAAATGGCGCAAAACAATTTATAGCAAGAGATACAGATGGACATGCCATCTGGTTTACACAAAAATAATTTAATTAAAAAAATTACATGCAACAGGAATACGAATTATGCCCCATTTGTGAATTAAGGCACCCGCATTTGGTACATAACTTTAACGAAAGTTACGAGGCTGATATTATTGATACCATAAAAACTGATTTTCCAAAATGGGAAACAAAGCAGGGTATTTGCGGCAGGTGTTTCGATGAGTTTGAAGCCATCACCTACCACCCTTACAGCGCTCCAGTCATCTCTGTAGATACTTACAAACTAAAACATCTTGATTTTTACATTTTGCCTATTTCGGAACGCTTAAATGC
>JBBQLS010000016.1:0-35721 GCA_038328115.1 Chitinophagales bacterium | reverse complement strand
TGCTTTATCGTAATCATCTTCAATAAATAATTGCACTGCTTTTTTTGCATCATCCATTCTACCGGCAGCATTTACCCTGGGCGCAATAACAAACACCACATTATTAATGGACAATTTGTTTTGGATACCGCCTAAAAATATCAGTGCTTTTATACCGGGGTTCGGGTTGCTGTTTATCTTTTCCAAACCATAATAAGCAAGTATCCTGTTCTCACTGGTCATGGGTACAATATCTGCTGCAATAGCTGTGGCCACAAGATCCAGGTAGCAGAGATAATGTTCCTCATCAATATTAAGTTCCTTTGCCAATGCTGTTATCAACTTAAAGCCAACACCACAGCCACAGAGTTCTTTATAAGGGTAGTTACAGTCTTTTTGTTTTGGGTTAAGAATGGCAACGGCAGGTGGAATTTCTTCATCGGGTAAATGATGATCGCAAACAATAAAATCAATCCCGATATCTTTTGCGTACTTAATTAAATCAACAGATTTAATGCCGCAATCTAAAGAAATGATGAGTGTGAAATCATTTTCATTTGCAAAATCAATTCCCATTTTACTTACTCCATATCCTTCACGGTAGCGATGCGGAATGTAGAAATCCAATAAAGCCGGATCATAAATTTTACAAAAAAATTTATACATGCAGGCAACTGATGTGGTTCCATCTACATCGTAATCGCCAAATACTAAAATCTTTTCTTTTTTTTCGAAGGCAGCCAGGATACGGGCTACAGCTTTATCCATATCTTTCATCAGCCAGGGATCGTGCAGGTCGCTCAGTTGCGGACGAAAATATTGCCTGGCTTTTTCAAAACTATTAAAGCCACGCTGAACAAGTATACTACATAAGGTAGCATTGATCTTAAGCGATTCCTTTAAAACAGCAGTTTCACCGGAGTCAGCCTTTAATATTTTCCATCTTTTTTCCATTTTAATATTTCCTGTCGGTAGTGTATCGCACCAGTTCTTCCATTACTTTTTTTACCGGGCTTTCGGGGAAGCCGTTTAAAATGCCGAGTGCTTCATCACGATACGCATTCATTTTTTCGGTTGCATATTTTATTCCTCCTGCATCAACCACTGTATCAACTACAAATTTTACTTTTTTGGAGTCTCTATTCTCATTTTTGATGATGTAAATAAGCTTTCTTCTTAATGTCGAATCAACATTATTTAACGTGTATATCAGGGGCAGTGTCAGTTTTTTTTCTTTGATATCGTTACCGGTAGGTTTGCCAATATCTTCGTTTCCATAATCAAACAGGTCGTCTTTAATTTGAAAAGCCACCCCCACTTTTTCGCCAAAAAGTTTCATGGCTTCTGTAACTGCTTCATCTTTACTGGTGCTATATGCCCCAACCGCACAGGCAGATGACAACAGCGATGCCGTTTTATTGCGGATGATCTCAAAATAAATACCTTCATCCAGGTTTAATTTACGGCTTTTTTGCAGTTGCAGCAGTTCGCCCTCGCTCATTTGCTTAACGGCATCTGAAAGTATATGTAAATGCCTGAAATCGTTATTGGATGTAGCCAGCAACAACCCTTTTGAAAGTAAATAATCACCCACCAGCACCGCTATCTTTTTATTCCACAATGCATTTATAGAGAAGAAACCACGTCGTTCAAGTGAATCATCCACCACATCATCATGCACTAGGGTGGCCGTGTGCAAAAGCTCTACCAGTGCGGCTGCCCGGTATGTGCTTTCATTTATTTCTCCATGTAATTTGGCACTTAAAAATACAAACATCGGCCTCAGCTGCTTACCTTTTCGCTTGATTATATATTTCATAATCATATCAAGAGAAGAAGTATCACTCTTTACTGCTTCGGCAAATTTTTTTTCAAAAATTTTCAGTTCGGGGCCTATTACTTTATTAATAAAATCCATAGTTTAATGGCAGTAGCATAATTCGCCGGGTTTTACCGGAACGTATTTTCTGGTATATGCAACGAAAGTACTAATATCCGTGTCTTCACAATAAATTATTGCAAAAAAATACATATAGCCAATTAAATAATAAAATACTTTGAAAATTAGGCTGTATGTGATATTTTTGCTGTAATATTAACAAATATGTATTGAAAATTTTCTTAATTAACACATTATGAGCAAAACTTACAGGTTCTTATTAGGGATATTATTATTAGCCTTGACAGCTAGTGTGAATGCACAGGTTGGCGGTGCCGGAAGTGTTTATGACTCTTCGGTAATATCTAAAAAAAGAATGAATCAGCAAAACCAATTCTGGGAAGGGTCGTATAATTTCCCTGCAAAACCACGTAACATGTGGGAAATTGGAGCATCAATCGGTATGTTTGATATCAGCAGCGATGTATCGGTTAGGCCTTTCACATTTCCTAATTTTGAAGCACACATACGCAAGGCCTTTGGCTATGTATTCTCTTTACGTGTGCAGTATTTAAATGCAAAAGGCGAGGGATTAAATTATAACGAATCCGAAAACTTCCTTAAAAATCCGGCATGGAACAAGAATATAACGGCTGTAAATCAACGTTATTATGCACGTGATAGAATTATCCAAAGGGCTATAAATGGGGATATATATACAGATAATGACGGCCATCAAAAACAAACCTCCGATGTCGTATATTATAACTATCAAACCAGGTTACAAGATCTTGGTCTGCAAGGAATTTTTACTTTGAATAATATTCGCTTTCATAAGCAAAAAACCGGTATTGTACTGTACGGTGGGCTTGGTGTAGGGGTTACAGCTTTTCAAGTAAAAGTGAATGCATTGAACGATGCAACCGGTGAAAATTATACCGCCTTATTTAATAGTGTGTTAGCTAAATATGGCCCAGGCACTTATAAACAACGTAAAGATATTCTGAAAGACCTGAGAGCTGGTATGGATAAAACTTACGAAACTAATGCTGATAATGAAAACACCAGAAGGCCAATTTTAGGTGATAAAACCTTAAAACCTTCGGGTACTGTAATTGCAGGCGTTGCGTTTAAACTGGGTAAAAGAGTTAACCTGGCACTTGAAGACAGATGGACTTTTGTTAAAACAGATTTATTGGACGGACAACGCTGGCAGGAACACCCCGTTGGTGATGCTTCTTTAACCACTGACTATGATTCATATAATTATCTGTCGTTGGGCTTAAACTTTAACCTGGGTGGCAGAGCTGTTGAGCCATTATGGTGGATCAATCCATTGGATTATGCTTATGATGAGTTACGTAACCACCGCAATGTTAAAATACCTAAAAACGATTGTAACGACCAGGACGGTGACGGCGTTTGCGATCATTTAGACAGAGAACCAAACACACCTGCAGGTTGCCCGGTTGATACACACGGTGTAACAAGAGATACAGATGGTGACGGTGTACCTGATTGTAAGGATAAACAACTGATTACTCCAACTGAGTGTCAGCCGGTTAATGCTGATGGTGTGGGTAAATGCCCTGATCCTGAGTGTTGCAAAAACCCTATTCCTCCTAATCCTCCTGTTGCTGTTTGCCCTTGCGATTACCCAACTTTAATTTACAAAGGCAATACAAGTGGTTTATCTAACGATAACAGGAATATGCTGGCTACGGTGGCTGCCAAAATGAAGGCTAACCCAACTTGCACCATAACAATCAATGGCTATCCTGAAACTTCTAAAGCTTCTCAGGCTAATTGCCAGAAAAGGTTAGAAACCATTAAAATATACCTGATTGAGAAAGAAGGAATCAGTGCAGACAGAATCAATACCAACTGTGTATTACCAGAAAATGGCACACCGGTTGGAGATAAGAATTCTGTAGATATCAAGTGTAACTAATACAACAAGTTATCATACAAAGCCTCCGGTTTACCGGGGGCTTTTTTTTGCAAAGCCCTTCTTTATCAAATCATTAACGCTGTTTTTTTTACAATCCCGATTTTTAAAAGCATTTTTGAGTTATTTACGTTAATTTTGCGTCCTTTATGAGATTATTTAAAATATTACTGGCACCAGCTTTTTTACTTATCCTGGTAACTACATCCTGCAATAAATACAATAAGGTTACCAAGAGTAAGGATTATGACTATAAGCTGAAAATGGCCGATGAATATTTTGCCAAAGGAAAGTATAAAATTGCCCAGCAGTTGTACGAAGAACTTTTTCCGGTATTTAAAGGCACCGTAAAATTTGAAGAATTATACTATAAAGATGCTTATTGCTTTTACTATATGAAGGAATACGCTGATGCCGAAAACCTGTTTAAAGGATTTCTGGAAGTCTTTCCCAACAGTGCTAAGGCAGAGGAAGTTGACTACCTGAGATCGTTTTGTTTTTATAAGCAGTCGCCTAAGCTAGAACTGGAACAGGTAAACACGGTGAAAGCGATGGGAATGATGCAGACCTTCATCAATACGCATCCCGGATCTGCCAGAAATAAGGAGGCTTCGGATATTATTGACAAATGCAGGGCAAAGCTTGAAATGAAAGAACACCGTGCTGCTGAATTATATTACAATATGGGCCAGTACAGGGCTGCAGCATTAGCATATGCCAATTTAACCAACAACTATCCCGAATCTGCCAAAGGCGAGGAGTATAAATTGAAAATGGTAAAAGCATACTATAAATTTGCAAAACTGAGTTATGAGGAGAAGCAGATTGAACGTTTTGAAAAAGTAATAACAGAATACGAAGATTTTGTTGACCGTTACCCGGAAAGTAAATTATTAAAAGAAGCAGAAAGTTTCAGTAACCTAAGTAAAAATAACATTAAAGCTATAAAATATGAGCAAACTCAGACGGCAGCTAAGCGCTAACACCAGCAGCGTTGTAGAGCCTAAAAAATTATCCGACATTAAAGAAAAGACCGGTAACCTGTATGAATCTATTGCCATTATTGCAAAAAGGGCAAATCAGATCAACATTACTTTGAAAGAAGAGCTGCATAATAAACTGGAAGAGTTTGCAAGCCATACCGACAGCCTGGAAGAAATTCATGAGAACAAAGAGCAGATTGAAATTTCGAAAGCTTATGAGCGTATGCCCAACCCGGCTTTACTGGCTACCCAGGAATTTATGGAAGACAAAGTTTATTTCCGTAGAAACGACGAAGACTTATTTAGTTAAGCCTGCCAATTATTTAGCATCTTATTTAGTTAAGAAGTCATAATTTTAACCCCACAATCATTAAAACTGTTGTGGGGCTTTTTATGTTGCAAAACAAAAAGATATTATTGGGTGTTACGGGAAGCATTGCAGCCTATAAAACGGCCGTTTTAACCCGCCAGCTTGTAAAAGCCGGGGCCGAAGTAAAGATTGTAATGACCGGGGCGGCAAAAGATTTTGTAACTCCGCTTTCTTTATCTACCCTGTCGAAAAATCCTGTTTTAACTGATCTTGCCGAAAATGATTCCTGGGCCAACCATGTAATGCTGGGCCGCTGGGCCGATGTAATGCTGATAGCGCCGCTCAGTTGCAACAGCCTGGCAAAAATGGCCACGGGCCTGTGCGATAATTTATTGATGGCCGTTTATCTTTCCGCAACCTCCCCTGTGGTTGTTGCACCTGCCATGGATGAAGACATGTGGCATCATGTAAGCACAAAAAAGAATCTCGATACTATAAAGGCATTTGGTAACCATATTATTCCGGTAGAGATTGGTGAACTTGCCAGTGGGCTTGTTGGCGAAGGAAGAATGGCGGAACCGGAGCGTATTGTGAGCTGGCTCAGCAGTTTTTTTTTGCACCAAAATGAGTTAAGCGGAAAAAATATTTTAATAACCGCCGGCCCAACTTACGAAAAGATAGATCCGGTTCGTTTTATCGGTAATCATTCTTCAGGCAAAATGGGTGTGGCTATTGCCGAAGAAATGAAAAGCCGGGGAGGCTATGTAACATTGGTGCTGGGCCCGTCTGGTATTAAAGTAAATAGCGGTATAAACGTAATTAATGTAACATCGGCTGCCGAAATGTTGGATGCCTGCGAACAAAAATTTGCAACAGCAGATATTACGATCATGAGTGCGGCCGTTGCTGATTATACCCCGGTGGAGATGGCGGATGAAAAAATTAAAAAAACTGAAAAGGAACTCACGGTATTACTCACCAAAACAACTGATATACTAAAAAAACTGGGCGGCCTTAAAACCGATAAGCAGGTTTTAGTGGGCTTTGCACTGGAAACCAATAATGAAACTGAATACGCTTTACAAAAGCTTCAGTCAAAAAATGCAGATATGATTGTGCTGAATTCCCTACAGGATGCAGGAGCCGGTTTTGGACATGATACTAACAAAATCACTATTTTTGATAAAACCGGTAAGGCGTATCCATTTGGTATCAAATCAAAGAAAGAAGTGGCTAAGGATATTGTAAATACCATCATTCAACAATTTTATGCAAAAAATTAATTTAATCCTTGTACTTGCTTTTGTATGTAAAGTTTCTGCTGCGCAGGAATTAAAAGCCAACGTAACTGTTGTAAGCAACCAGGTGGGCAATAATGTAAATCAGAATGTATTTCGTACCCTCCAAACGGCACTGGTTACATTCATCAATACCCGTAAATGGACTTCGGATAATTTTGCACCAAACGAACGGATTGAATGTAACTTTTTATTGAACCTGCAATCAACCGCCGATCTGAACGTGTACAACGCCTCACTTACCATACAGGCAGCCAGGCCGGTTTTCAATACCAGCTACCTTTCGCCCATCATCAATTTTAAAGACGATAATATCATTTTTAAATATGTTGAATTTCAGCAACTGGAATTTAACGAGAACCGGGTTTCTGGTACCGATGCATTGGTTTCTAACTTAACCGCTATCATAGCCTATTACGCCGATATGATACTGGCTTTTGATTATGCTTCTTTTTCGCCACGTGGCGGTGACCCGTATTTTGCAAAAGCACAAAATATTGTAAACAATGCGCCCGATGGCCGCGGTATTTCGGGCTGGAAAGCGTTTGATGGAATACGTAACCGTTACTGGCTGGTTGAAAATATGACTAACAGCCGCTACACTATCATGCATGATGTGTATTATAATTACTACCGCCTTGGAATGGATAAATTGTATGAAGATGAAAATGCGGCCCGGGCAGAAGTGATGAATGTACTGAACCTGATGAATAATTTCATTAATGATAATCCCAATAAAATGATCAGCCAGTTCTTTTTCCAGGGAAAAGCAACCGAAATGATCAAGATATTTTCGAAGGCTCCCCAGCAAGATAAGGCAAGGGCATCGGAGATGCTGCAGCGGTTGGATATAACCAATGCCAACAAATATAAAGATGAATTAAAATGATGAGGATAATTTTTCTGCTGGCATGTTTGGTTTTAGTAAATTCCTGCAACAGCAAAGACAAGTTACCTGCAGACGTTTTAAAGCCCGACAAAATGCAGGCTGTTTTATGGGATGTTATAAAAGCTGACGTTTTTACGGCAGAGTTTATAAAAAAAGATTCTTCTAAAAATGCAGCTGCAGAAAATTTGAAATTACAGCAACAGATATTTGCCATACATAAAATAAGTAAAGCAGATTTTTACAGGAGTTACGATTACTACAAAGCCAATTCAGAAATATTTAAGCAGGTAATGGATAGCATGGTCGTACGTGCTGAAAGAGATAAATACAATAAAACAATAATTGCACCACTTACACCAGCAGTAAAATAATATGAATAAAGTGTACCATAATGCAGTAGATGCAGTTGCCGATATTAACGATGGAGCCGTTGTAATGCTCGGTGGTTTTGGTTTATGCGGCATTCCCGAAAACAGCATTGCTGCATTAGTAAAAAGCGGCCCTAAAAACCTTACCTGCATAAGTAACAATGCCGGTGTAGATGATTTTGGTATAGGCCTGATGCTGCAGCAAAAGCAGGTAAAAAAAATGATCTCATCTTATGTGGGAGAAAATGCAGAATTTGAAAGACAACTGTTAAGCGGCGAACTGGAAGTGGAATTGATACCGCAAGGAACATTGGCCACACGTTGTATGGCTGCGGGTTATGGTATGCCTGCCATCTTTACACCGGCTGGTGTAGGTACCGAAGTAGCAGAAGGAAAAGAAACAAGGATATTTAACGGCAAAGAGTATTTACTGGAGTATGCTTTTAATGCCGACTTTGCCATTGTAAAGGCCTGGAAGGGTGACACGGATGGTAATCTTATGTATAAAGACACAGCCCGCAATTTTAATCCCTTAATGGCAATGGCTGGTAAAATAACCATTGCTGAAGTGGAAGAACTGGTACAACCCGGAGAACTGGATCCCAATCATATTCATACTCCAGGTATTTATGTACATCGCATTTTTCAAGGAAAAGATTATGAGAAGAGGATTGAGCAAAGGACAGTAAGAAAATTAGCTGATTAGTCCCGATTGTTATCGGGATGCTGATTTGCTGATTTTTTAAATTTCAAACAGCGTTAATTAAATAAAACATTTTTTATTGAGGGAATTAGCATATTAGCACATCAGCAAATTATCACATTAACTCCTATGTTATCTAAAGAACAAATAGCACAACGAATTGCAAAAGAATTAAAAGACGGTTACTACGTTAATCTGGGCATTGGCATACCAACACTGGTTGCTAATTATATTCCGCAAGGTATTAATGTAGTGCTGCAGAGTGAAAATGGTTTACTGGGCATGGGGCCTTTTCCGGAAGCAGGAAACGAAGATGCCGACCTGATAAACGCTGGCAAACAAACCATTACAACTTTACCTGGCTCTGCTTTTTTTGATAGTGCCATGAGCTTTGGAATGATACGTGCCGGAAAAGTTGACCTTACCGTGTTGGGTGCGATGGAAGTAAGTGAACAAGGTGATATTGCCAACTGGAAAATACCCGGTAAAATGGTAAAAGGCATGGGCGGCGCTATGGATCTGGTTGCAAGTGCCAAAAATATTATTGTGGCTATGATGCACACCAACCCCAGGGGCGAAAGCAAATTATTACCTTCCTGTACCTTACCACTTACCGGTATAAAATGCATTAAAAAGATAGTAACCGAACTGGCAGTGCTGGATGTTACTGCTGATGGTTTTAAATTATTGGAACGGGCACCCGGTGTGAGTGTTGAAGAAATTGTTGCGAAAACTGCGGGGAGATTGTTGGTGGAGGGAGAGATACCGGAGATGATGTTCAATTAATTATTTTTGGCAATGTAGTCAAAAATAAAAACCTCTGAAATTTCAGAGGTTTTTTAATGAGCTGTTAGTTTGTTGGGTATTAAAATTTTGGTGCAGCAGCCAAAATCTCTGCATTAGCACCACTTTCATATTTCTCAAAATTTTTGATAAACTGCCCGGCAAGGTTTATTGCCATCGCATTGTAAGCATCTTCATCGGTCCATGTTTTACGTGGGCTTAAAATTTCAGATGGTACACCGGGGCATTCAGTTGGCATCATCATACCAAATACTTGATGAGCTACATATTCAACATGATCAAGTTTGCCTTCCAGCGCAGCGGTGATCATTGCTCTGGTATAACTCAGTTTCATTCTGCTGCCAACCCCATACGCACCACCGCTCCAGCCGGTATTTATCATCCAAACGTTCACATTATGTTCGTTCATTTTTTTACCAAGCATCTCTGCATATTGCGCCGGGTGCAATGGTAAAAACGGCGCTCCAAAACATGCGCTGAAAGTAGACTTTGGTTCGGTAACACCAGCTTCGGTACCGGCAACTTTTGCAGTGTAACCGCTGATGAACTGGTACATAGCCTGCCCCGCAGTTAATTTGCTAATGGGTGGTAAAACACCATACGCATCGCAGGTTAAAAAGAAAAGATTTTTTGGTGTTTTGCCTATTGATGGTTCCAGCGCATTGCTGATAAAAGTTAAAGGATAACTTACCCTCGTATTCTCAGTAATTTTTTTACTGCCAAAATCTATTTTATTGGTGCCTTCAATAAATGTGACATTCTCAACCAGTGCGCCCGGCCTGATAGCGTGGTAAATCTCTGGTTCTTTCTCTTCGCTCAGGTCAATACATTTTGCATAGCAGCCACCTTCAAAATTAAATACACTGTCCTTGGTCCAGCCATGCTCATCATCACCAATCAGTTTACGGTTGGGGTCGGCACTTAAAGTTGTTTTACCGGTTCCACTCAACCCAAAGAAAACAGCCGTATCACCTGCATCACCCATGTTGGCACTGCAATGCATACTTAATACATCTGCCTTTGTTGGCAACACATAATTCAGCATGGTAAAAATTCCTTTCTTCATTTCGCCGGTATAACCGGTACCGCCAATTAAAATGGTTTTGTGTGTAAAGCTTATCACCGAAAAGTTTTCGGCACGGGTACCATCAACAGCAGGATCGGCCATAAAGCTGGGTGCCTGTATAATATGCCAGTGTGGTTCAAAATTTTCCAGATCTTTTTCTTCCGGCCGGATGAACATGTTGTAGCAAAATAAATTGCTCCAGGGGTTTTCGTTAATAACCCTTAAGCGAAGCCTGTAAGCTTCTTCTGCACAGGCGTAGCAGTCACGAACCCAGATTTCTTTGTCACTTAAGTGTGCCAGCATTTTTTCCTTTAACTGAAAAAAGTTTTTTTCTTCAAAAGGAATATTAAAATCGTTCCAGTGTACCGTGTTTTCGGTAAGCGCATCTTTTACAGTGAACTTATCTTTAGGGCTGCGGCCGGTAAATTTTCCGGTGTTTATCAACAGGGCTCCTGTATCATTTAAAACACCATCACCACGCTGTACAGCCTGTTCGGTTAACTGATTGGGGCTAAGCTGGTAGTTTACGTTTTTTATTGGGTTTAGTCCCAGTTTTTTCAATGCATCAAATGGAGGGGCAATTGTAGTTTGAACTGACATAGCAAGTAATTATTTAGGTTTATGCAATCGTTGCCGCAAAGTTAGGCAATTGTGATTTTAAAAGTAATGATCAGCTAACGTATATTTAAAAATAGTAAGCTTAAAAAGGGCGATTATTTAAATATTTCAAATATTTAAAGCTCTTGTTAAATAAGTTTGAATAATAGCCGGTTAAATTTAATTGTCTTGATTATTTTTAAAGTGCCACAGTATGAATTTATTATAGATTTATATGATTTATTTATCCATTTTACCAGCCTGAAAAGAAAGTATTAAAATGTATATTGCAGCATAAATAAAAATCATGAAATATCTACCACTAAACTCCGAAATTTTTGTTGAAAACCGCAAACGCTTTGTTGAAAGGATGGATAAAAATTCCATCGCCATTTTCAACAGCAATGATGAATTGCCAACTAATGGCGACCAGTTGCACCGTTTCAAACAAAACTCCGACCTGTTTTGGTTAACCGGTGTTGAGCAGGAAGATACCATGCTGATCTTATTTCCTGATAACCCGGATGCAAAATACAGGGAAGTGCTGGTGTTGGTGAGGCCCAATGCCTTAAAAGAAAAATGGGATGGGCATCGCTTAAGAGACCATGAAGGCACTGCCGCATCTGGCATTGCAACAATTGTATGGCTTGATACTTTAGATGCAATGTTGCAGGGCTGGATACATTTAGCCGATACTGTTTATTTAAACAGTAACGAAAACGACCGTAAGGCTAACTGGGTGCCCGTTCGTGATTACCGTTATGCAGAATTGATGAAACAACATTATCCGCTTCATAATTATAAACGCAGCGCCAGAATTTTGAAAGACCTGCGTGCCATAAAAACTGCATTGGAAGTAGATGTGTTGCAAAAGGCAATTGATATTACCGATATCACTTTTAGAAGGGTAATGCAGATTATGCAGCCCGGTATTATGGAATACGAAATTGAAGCAGAGATTTTTCATTCATTTTTGTCGCAAAGGGCAACGGGTGCTGCTTATGGCAGTATCATTGCCAGCGGCGACAGGGCACGTACATTGCATTATGTTGAAAACAGCCGTGAGTGTAAAGATGGTGAATTGATACTAATGGATTTTGGTGCAGAGTATGGTAATTACTGTGCCGACCTTACCCGTACCGTGCCGGTGAATGGTAAATTCAGCCGCAGGCAAAAAACAGTTTACAATGCCTGTTTGCACCTGCATCATTACGCAGCAAGTATTTTAAAACCAGGTATCAGCATTGTTGATTATACCGAAAAGATTGGCGATGAAGCAACCGTTGTTTTTCAAAAAATTGCCCTGCTTAAAAAAAGCGACATTAAAAATGAAGACCCGGAGAACAGGGCTTACCGCAAATATTTATATCATGGCATTTCTCATCATTTAGGCATTGATGTGCATGATTTGGGAACAAGAACTGCACCTGTAAAAGCCGGTATGGTTTTCACCATTGAGCCAGGCATTTATATTGAAGAAGAACAAATGGGCATCCGGATTGAAAATAATTTCTGGATAACAAGAAATGGAAATAAAGACCTGATGAAAAATATTCCGATTACGGTTGAAGAGATTGAAGCTTATATGAAAAAATAAAATCCCTGATGACCAAACAAATTCCGAATCTTTTTACACTGCTCAATCTTTTTCTTGGTTGTATTGCTATTGTGTTTGCGTTGCAAACAGAGAACATTTCTATTTATGTTGGTGACGATTTAAGTTCGCATTATAATATCCCTGAAAAAATATCCATTGCAGCTTATTTTATTTTTGCAGCAGCCGTAATTGATTTTTTAGATGGCTTTGTTGCCCGTTTAATGAATGCAACATCTGAAATGGGCAAGCAACTGGATTCTTTAAGTGATGTGGTAAGTTTTGGTGTGGCGCCTTCGGTTATTTTATATCAATTGCTTCGCATCAGTTTTATTAAAGAAGAAAATGGATTGGAAATATCCATAGTCTGGCTGTTGCCCGCTTTCCTGGTGGCCTGCGCAGGCGCTTACCGTTTAGCAAGGTTTAATATTGATAGTTCACAGTCCTATGGCTTCAAGGGTGTACCAATTCCTGCGGCTGGTTTATTGATTGCATCTTTCCCCTTAATCCTGCATTTTGGTAATAGTTTTATTGATGTAAGCGATTGGCTTACCAATAAGTGGGTGCTATATGCTGTCATTGTACTGGTAAGCTGGTTAATGGTATCTGCATTGCCCCTAATGGCATTAAAGTTTAAGGATTACAGCATAA
Source organism: Chitinophagales bacterium (assembly GCA_038328115.1). Taxonomy (GTDB): domain Bacteria; phylum Bacteroidota; class Bacteroidia; order Chitinophagales; family Chitinophagaceae; genus Ferruginibacter. The sequence continues at coordinate 22,652 of JBBQLS010000016.1, read as the reverse complement.
AAAATAATCTTCCTAAAATAATTTTACTGGTAGTTGCCGTATTATCGGCTGTATTATTTCATTGGCTGGCAGTACCGTTGGTGTTTATCGTTTACATTATTTTATCTTTGCTTTACAAACAACAACCATCATGATATTTACTGTTCAGATAAAAGTTATGCCACTTAAAGATTTGCTTGATCCGCAAGGTAAAGCGGTAATGGGAGGGTTACAGAATTTAGGCTTAAATAATGTTACCGATGTACGGATCGGTAAACATATTGATTTGCAAATAGAAGCCGACAGTAAAGAAAGTGCTTTCTCAATTGCCGAAGATGCTGCAAAAAAATTACTGGCTAACCCGGTGATGGAAGTGTATGAAATAACAATTAGCTAATTAGCTGATGTGCTGATTTTTTAAGTTTATAGAGCCTTATTAAACACATACTTTCTAAATTTTAAGGAATTAGCAAATTATCAAATTATCAAATTAGCACATCAGCACATTATCACATTATGCTTTATCTCATCCCAACTCCCATCGGCAACCTTGCAGATATCACTTTCAGGGCAGTTGAAATTTTGAAATCGGTAGATCTGATTCTTGCTGAGGATACACGCACTTCTTCCGTACTCCTGAATCATTACCAGGTTAAAAAGCCCATCACGCCTTATCATCAGCATAACGAGCATAAAATACTTACGCATTTAACCGGGCAATTAGCTGCTGGTAAAACCATGGCTTTGCTTACCGATGCCGGCACGCCGGGAATCAGCGACCCTGCTTTTTTATTGGTAAGGGAGTGCATTAAAAACAATATTAAGGTAGAATGTTTACCTGGTGCCACCGCCTTTGTGCCTGCATTGGTAAACAGCGGCCTGCCAACAAACAGCTTTTGCTTTGAAGGTTTTTTGCCGCTTAAAAAAGGCAGACAAACCATGATGAAAAAACTGGCTGAAGAAGAAAGAACGATGGTTTTTTATGAGAGTCCTATGCGACTGGTAAAAACCTTAAACGAATTTATACAATACTTTGGTGCCGAAAGGCATTGCTGTGTAAGCCGTGAGCTTACCAAAAAATTTGAAGAGAATGCAAGGGGTACTTTACAGGAAGTGCATGACCATTTTAATGCAAAAACGGTCAAAGGAGAAATTGTGATCGTGGTTGACGGAAAAAAATAAATCCCACCATATGAAGAATAGCTTGTTTTGTTTTTTCAGTTTACTGTTATCAGTTCAATTTGCTGCAGCACAGATGCCAAAAGACTGGGGAGCCTTTAATCAGCATATTGATGCAACGCCTTATATAGGTAAAAATTTCAGACTGGAAGCTGCAGTAAAAGTACAGACCATCGACACTACAGCCGAAGGGGAAATATGGTTAAGGGTAGATAAGATGGATAAAAAAATGGGCTTCTTTTACAACATGATGGATAAACCCATTCGCTTAAATGAATGGAAAATTTATTCGATCAGCGGTAAGGTTGATAAAAATGCAGCGTCCATTTTTTTCGGAGGCTTATATCAGCGGAAAGGCATTTTTTATTTTGACGATTTTAAATTTTTTGTTGAAACAGAAAAAGATAAATGGGAGCAGATTGCATTACCGGATGGCGGCTTTGAGAGTGATACGGCAGTGGTCAATAAAACCTGGAAATATTTTCAAAAGCGCAATGGGCTTGAATTGGGCGTTAGTGAAACAGATGCCTATACTGGAAAAAAATCTTTTAAAATAGATGGCTCTCTTTTTGTGCCTGAGTACAGCTATGGCAATAATAAACTCACCGGCAAATACGCCAATGTAAACGGTATAAAAATCTATTATGAAGAATACGGCGAAGGGCAGCCCTTATTATTACTCCATGGTAATTCTACTTCAATCAGTTTATTTGAAAAGCAGATACCGGAATTTGCAAAACAGTTTCATGTAATAGCAGTAGATACCCGTGGTCAGGGCAAATCAACCGAAGATGGAAAATTATATACCTACGACCTGTTTGCAGAAGATATGAATGCCTTGCTGGATCATTTGCATCTAGACAGCGTGAATATTGTTGGCTGGAGTGATGGCGGAAATACAGGACTTATTATGGCCATGAAATATCCTTCGAAAGTAAAAAGACTGGTAACCATGGGCGCCAATGTTTTTATAGATAAAACCGTAGTGGAAAAATGGGTTTTTAAAGAACTGAATAAACAGATGCGGACAGAACTGAACGGAGATACATCTGCCTGGGGAAAAAACAGGAAGCGGCTGGTTACTTTATTACTTACAGAACCTAAACATAAATTTGAAGAATTAAAAAGTATTACCTGCCCGGTTTTGGTTGTTGCAGGTGAAAAGGATGTAATTAAAGAAGGACATACCAGAAGCATTGCATTAAATATTCCAAACAGTACTTTGCTGATAGCACCTGCAGAAACACATTATTTTCCTTCCGAAAACCCTGTAAAATTCAATGCTGCGGTTATTGATTTTTTCAAGAAATAGAAGTCTAATAAAATGTACAAACTTCTGATAAATTCTTCCGCTTAATATCAGGCACCCAGCATTCATCAGCAGCATATCCAACCGGTATAAGCAAGTATGGTTTCTCATTTACCGGACGGTTTAATATTTTACTCAAAAAATTCATGGGGCTTGGTGTATGGGTAAGTGCAACCAACCCGGCATTGTGTATGGCAGCCAATAAAAAACCACAGGCAAGTCCGCAGCTTTCATTGGCGTAATAGGTATTTGTTTTTTTACCTTCCGCATCAAATTCATAACTTTTCTTAAAAACAATAATCAGGTAAGGAGCAATTTCTAAAAATTCTTTCTTCCAGTCTGTTTGTAAAGGCAACAGATCTTTTTTCCAGTCTTCTGGCATGCGGCTGTTGTAACTTTCATATTCTTCTTTTTCAGCTTCTACCCGGATTTTACTTTTTATTTCCGGGTTACTTACCACACAAAACGTCCAGGGTTGCTTGTGGGCGCCGCTGGGGGCTGTTGATGCTGCCATCACAATGTTTTCAATCACTTCTCTGGGTATTGGTTTATTCGAAAAATCCCGGCATGTCCTTCTTTTATCCATCCATTCATAGAAAGATTCAGCCCTGTCTTTAATTTCGTCTGTTTTAAAACTATCTCTCCAAAATTTTACAAATGGATAACCATTTATCAGTTTTATGACTTTCATAAACCTATTTTACCGAAATTTACAGCTATAAAATTTATTTCATGAAGAAATCAATGATCTTATTTTTTGCAATATTTTATTGCACAATCTCATTTGCACAGGCAGACCGATGGCAGCAGGCAGTTAAGTACAATATGAATATTGATATGGATGTAAATACCAACCGGCTTAACGGAAAGCAAAAACTGGAATACAGTAATAATTCGCCCATTGCGCTTGGCAAAGTGTTTTATCATTTATACTTTAATGCTTTTCAGCCAAACAGCAGTATGGATGTAAGAAGTCGTGAACTGGGTAAGGTTTTGGTAAACAACCGGCCCGATTGGGATGGCAGGGTAAAGGATCGGATCATGAATTTAAAGGCTGATGAAATTGGTTATCAAAAAATAATTTCATTAAAAATGAATGGCGTTTCTCAGCCATATAAATATCATGAAACCATACTGGAAGTAAATTTGACCAAACCCATTGCACCTAAAACAAAAGTTGTTTTTGAAATGGAATTTGAAGCACAGGTACCCTTGCAAATCCGCCGCAGCGGCAGGGATAACCCAACAACAGGTGTACGATATAGTATGAGCCAGTGGTATCCTAAAATGTGTGAGTACGATTACGAAGGATGGCATCCTACGCCTTATGTCGCCAGGGAATTTTACGGCGTTTGGGGCGATTTTGATGTTACTATCAACATTGAAAAATCGTACAAAATTGCAGCAACAGGCGTTTTAACAAACGCCAGCGAAATTGGTTGGGGGTATGATACGCCTGGTACAGAATTAAAGCCAATAAATAAATCAAAAAGAACCTGGCATTTTGTTGGGCAGAATATTCATGATTTTGTTTGGGCTGCCGATCCTGAATACAAACATCTTGTTTATAAAATGCCCAATGGCGGACCGGTTTTAAATACTTTTTATAAGTACAGGGAAAATGATCTGAAAAATGATTCAGCATGGGCTAATGTGCTTACAGCCGCAGCAGTAGCATTACCTTTTATGGAAAAAACTTTTGGAAAATATCCGTATCCTCAATATTCTTTTATACAAGGGGGCGATGGTGGTATGGAATATCCCATGGCTACACTGCTGGTTGGCCCCGGATTGGGAACTGTTTTTCATGAGTGGATGCACAGTTGGTACCAGATGATGTTGGGAACCAATGAAAGTATGTATGCCTGGATGGATGAAGGGTTTACCAGTTATGCCGAGGACCTGATTACAAAATTTTACGATAAAAAATCGGCATTGCAGGGATATAAAGAAGCGTTACAAAACAATCCCAACAATAAAAACTTAAAGGAGATTGTTGAAATTTGTCCGGAAGATCATAGCGGGGCCTATTACAGTTATTTTGCTTTGACAAAAAGCGGGTTTGAGGAACCAATGACAACACATGCCGATCATTATAATTCCAATTATGGTTATAGCACTGCAGCTTATTCAAAAGGAGAGGTGTTTATGGAACAGTTGGGTTATATAGTTGGTGCAGAAGTAAGAGATAAAATTTTGCTGGAGTATTATAACCGCTGGCGTTTTAAGCATCCAAATGCAAATGATTTTATAAGAGTTGCAGAAGATGTAAGCGGCATTCAGTTAGATTGGTATAAAGAATACTGGATCAGTACAACCAAAACCATTGATTATAAAATTGATAGTTTATGGGAAGAGGAGGGTGTATCGAAGATTCGCCTGAAGAGAATTGGGAATATGCCTATGCCTGTTGACCTGCAGCTAACCTACAAGGATGGCAGTACAGAAATGTTTAACATACCGTTGAATTTAATGTATGGTAATAAACCAAATGAAATGCCCGCTCAAAAGCGTGAAGTTTTGGAAGAGTGGCGATGGACACACCCTACTTATGTGGTTGAAATGAAACGCAGATTAACTGATATTAAAATTGCAGAGATCGATCCGTCTAAAAGAATGGCGGATGTGGACAGGAAGAATAATAAACTGGAATTAAATTGGTAACTAGCTGGTATTTACATGGTCTGACGTACACTGCTGCCCATGAAATGCGATGCCAAAATTCTGAGAATGGGAATAAATATTCGCCGTATCAATTTAGATGATGTTGCTGCATTATCTGTTTTAGCACAGCAAACTTTTTACGATACGTTTTTGGAAACCTGCACAGAGAGCGATATGCAGTCTTTCTTGGAACGGTATTACAGCAAAGAGCAATTAGGTAAGGAGTTATTGGATGAAGACATGTATTGTTTTTTTGCAGAGGATGAAGGATTACCGGTTGCATACCTGCAGTTTAAGGAAGATTATAAAAGTTTTCCTGAAATTAAAAAATGGAAAGCGCTGGAATTAAAAAGAATTTATGTGCTGAAGGAATTATTAGGACAAGGCATAGCACAAAAGCTGATGGATTTTTTCCTGGATTTTGCTGCTGAAAAAAAATATGAAGTTGTGTGGCTGGGTGTGTGGGAGCATAACTTAAGAGCACAAAAATTTTATGAAAAATATGGATTCACGGATTCTGGATATACCCATGATTTCCCAATAGGCAGTACGCCACAAATGGATAAGTGGTTATGGAAGTTTTTATAAGAGCGAACCCCGGAAACTTCCGGGGTTCGTCTTATTTGTGCCTGCTTGATTATTGTTTTTATCGCCCAAAATATTTATTAACCGCTTCCACACGATTGGTAACGTGCAATTTCTCATAAATATGATAAACATGCTTGCGTACCGTTTCGGTAGTTATAGTTAATTTTTCAGAAATTTCTTTGTATAAAAGGCCGGTTGAAAGCATTTCCAGTATTGAGTGTTCTCTTTTTGAAAGTACACCCAGTGAAATACCGGCTCCTATTGAAGTTGTAACGGAGTTATTTTGAAATGCAGCCACTACTTTACTGGCAATCTGGCTGCTCATGGGGGCACCTCCCTGTATCAGTTCTGTAATTCCTTCCAGTAATTTGGCAGGTTGTGTTTTTTTTAAAATATAACCACTGGCACCGGCTCGCAGCGCTTCAAATATTTTTTCATCTTCTTCATAAATGGTACACATCATAAATAATATGTGTGGATTGCTGGCCTTTAATTCCCTCACCACTTCAATGCCGTTCATCCCATCACCAAGACCTATATCCATTAAAACAACCTTGGGATTTGAAACCGGTAATTTTTCAAGCGCTTCTTCGCCCGTTGTGTACGATCCGGCAAGTGTAAAATCATCTGAAGATTCAATAATCTGTTCCAGCGCCTGACGGATATCATTATTATCTTCAACTATTGCTACTGAATGGTATGTCATGTGGCAAAAATGAGATTATTAATTCATTCAAACAATACCTCAAAGTGGTAATAGGCATTACCTAACTGGTATATACAACAGGTATTTTTCAACGAAGAACTTTTCAGGAAATATCTTCTCTATTTCCCAAACCATTGGTTTGCATCCACTCTCAAATACTTCCTGGGTTAAATCGCCACCTTTAAGGCAGATTAAACCATTTGGCACACCGGCAAGGGCAATCTTGCTTTTTTGAATTAAAGGTTTGCTCCAATGCCACAAATCTTTTAATGGAGCCACGGCTCTTGAAATAACCACATCAAACTTTCTGTTTTTTATTTCTTCGGCACGGCTATGTTGTGTGGTAAGATTGTAGAGCCCGATGGCTGAGGAAATTTCGAAAACTACTTTTAGTTTTTTATTGATACTGTCAACCAGATGAAAATTTGCATCTGGAAACATGATGGCCAGTGGTATGCCCGGAAAGCCACCGCCACAGCCAAGGTCCATAACCTGCATATCTTTGGTAAATTCAAATTTTGCAGCAATGGCCAGCGAATGCAAAACATGGTGTTCGTAAAAATTATCCATATCCTTGCGGGAGATGACATTTATTTTAGTATTCCAATCTGCATACAAATCTTTTAGTGCAGCAAATTGTTCTATTTGCTTTGGAGTAAAGTCGCTAAAATATTTTTGTAGTAATTCCATGCTTAATAAAAAGTAAAAATTCAAAATAGAAAATAAAACATAATCTCATTTCTAATCTTCCAGTTCCCTCTCCTTTGGAGAGGGGTTGGGGTGAGGCTTGGGGTTATCTACTTCCACGCCTTCCCTGGTCTTTTAAATACTGCCACCGCAAATATCAGGTAATAAAAAAACATCCAGATATCAATAAACAAAAGCCAGGGATACATGGCCTGTTCATTTAATTTTTTCATGCAGGGGTATAAGATGATTCCCTGTACCAAAAAGCGAATACCAAATACAATCAAAGCCAGTTGCCAGTTATAAAATATTAGCGAAGCAGCCAGCAGCGGATAAAACATGATATGCGAAAACGTGTATAGCCCAAGCAGAAATTTATGCGCCGGTTTATAAAATTTTCCGGTGCTGTAATGCCTGTTCTTTTGCTTTATCCAGGCGCTCCAGGTTTTGGGTGGCTCGCTTAAAGTAAATGCATCTTTATCAATATTAATTTTGGTATTTTTTTTGGTAGCTGCCATGTTAATGAATAGGTCATCATCGCCGCTGGCAATATTGTTGTGTGCAGAAAAACCTTTGTGCCTGAAAAAAATTGTTTTTTTATAACTGAGGTTGCGCCCCACACCCATGTAAGGTTTACCGGCAAGTGCATAGGAAAAATATTGCAGTGCGGTATGAAAAGTCTCCCAGCGTACAATCTTATTAAGCAGACCTTCTTTTTTGTGATAAGCACCATAGCCCAAAACAATTTCTGTATCCTCATCAAAACTTTGCTGCATTTTATCAATCCAGAATTCGCTTGCCGGCACACAATCTGCATCAGTAAGTAAAACAATTTCGTATTTGGCGGTTTTTATTCCAATGCTTAAAGGGAATTTTTTACCGGGTATAAGTTTGGCCTCCTGTTTTAATTCCACCACCTGCAATTGCCGGTAGGTTTTTTGATATTCTTCCAGCAAATATCTGGTGTCATCAAATGAATTATCATCCACCACAATCACTTCATGCGTTGTATTGTATTGCTGAACAAGCGCTCCCGGCAGATTTTTTGCTAAATTTGCGGCTTCATCCCGGGCACAAATGATAACTGATACCGGATGGGTTTGCGAAACGGTTTTCTTTTTTGGTTTGTAAACTGCCAGTCTTACAAAAAAGAAAAGGTAATAAAAAAGCTGTATAAGGGTTACCAGGCAAAATGCATAAAAAAGCAGTTGCCCGATCTGGGTAAAATTCATGTGGCAAAAATAAGGAATGGAAATAAGGAATAAGAAATAAGGAACAAGAAATAAGAAACATCAAACTCAAAACCAAAGATGCCGGCATTACAATTCGATCTGAAACATACGGATAGCTTATCAAAAGCAAGAGCAGGTAAAATAACTACTGATCACGGCGAAATTTTAACGCCCATCTTTATGCCGGTAGGTACTGTTGGCAGTGTAAAAGCTGTAACTCAGCAACAATTACATGCCGAAGTAAAAGCGCAGATTATACTTGGCAATACGTATCATTTATACCTGCGGCCCGGTTTAGAAACACTGGAAGCAGCAGGCGGACTCCATAAATTTAATGGATGGGAAAAACCAATTTTAACCGATAGCGGTGGCTACCAGGTTTTTTCCCTGGCCAATAATCGTAAACTTACTGAGGAAGGTGCTTTGTTTCAAAGCCATATTGATGGCAGCAAACATTTATTTACGCCCGAAAAAGTAATGGACATACAACGGATAATTGGCGGCGATATTATTATGGCTTTTGATGAATGTCCGCCTTATCCCAGCGATTATAAATATGCGAAAGATAGTATGGAGCTTACGCACCGCTGGTTAGACAGATGTTTTGAGCGGTTTGATTCAACCCCGGATAAATATGGATACACACAAAATCTGTTTCCTATTGTACAGGGCAGTACCTATAAAGATCTGCGGACTGCTTCAGCCGAATTTGTTGCATCGAAAAATGCAACCGGTAATGCCATCGGCGGCCTTAGTGTGGGCGAACCAATGGAGATGATGTATGAGTTTACAGAACTTTGCTGCGATATTTTACCCGTGCAAAAACCACGTTACTTAATGGGCGTAGGCACGCCCTGGAACATTTTGGAAAGCATTGCGTTGGGTGTAGATATGTTTGACTGCGTGATGCCCACCCGCAATGGCCGCAACGCCATGTTGTTTACAACCAATGGCGTTATTAATATTGATAATAAAAAATGGGAGAAAGATTTTTCGGTTATTGATGATGGCTTTGATTGCCCGATGAGCAATTATTACAGCAAAGCTTATTTGCGTCACCTGATGAAAGCGAAAGAGTTTTTGGGACTTACCATTGCAAGTGTACACAACCTTGCTTTTTATTTGTGGTTGGTTGGCGAGGCTCGCAAGCACATTTTAGCTGGCGATTTTACAAGCTGGAAAGATGAAATGGTTGTTAAACTGCAACAGCGGCTGTAACCTTTTACAACCGCTTAACAAAAAACGATAGCTGCGGCACAATAATTGAAAAATATGAAGTTGTATTTTTTAATTTATCTTTAAAACCTTAAACCCCGTTTATAATGAAGCAGAAAATACTCAGCAGCCTCATTGTTTTACTAACGCCTTTTATTGTTTTTTGCCAGAGTGGTACAGTACAGGATGCAAGCATACCCAAAGATGCTCCGGTAAACGTACGGCTTACCGATTTTAAAAACAATGTACTCAATAATGAGATCGTGATTTTTAGAAGCAAACTAAATGGTAAGGAATACCAGGGACTTACAGATTCGTTGGGTAAGTTCTCTTTCCGCCTGCCAGTAGGAGATAAGTACGAAATATATATCCTGGGTTTTAAAGATTCTACCCTTAACGAAAATGTACTGACCATACCGCCAACCACCGGAAAAGCCTATTATAAAAATCCTTTTGTGGTAGATATACAGCACTTGCCGGCCAAAAGTTTTATTCTGGAAGATTGTAATTTTGAAACCGGTAAGGCTGACCTGAAGGAAGAATCTTATAAGGTAATTGATGAGCTGGTGGCTTATCTTAACAGAAAAGATGATGAGCGTATAGAACTGGGCGGCCATACCGATAATGTGGGTAATGCAAAAAGCAACCAGATATTATCTGAAGCAAGAGCAAATACGGTTAGAACTTACCTGCTTAGTAAAGGTATTGATCCCAACAGGGTAACTGCAAAAGGATATGGTTTAAGCAAACCTATTGCAAGCAATAAAACTGCTGATGGCAGGGCGCAAAACAGAAGGACTGAGGTGACGATTTTGTAAAAAAGTAAGAAGAATATAAAATCCCGTTTGGCTTGAGGTTGAACGGGATTTTTATTATTTGTTGCAAAGAAAAATCAAGCTGTGAATTGATTGCCTTCTAATCTTTAGAAGCTTTGATTAAATCTTTTAGTTCTTTATCTGAGATATTGTCAATCTCCGATTTATCGTAAATAGTAATTAAGTTAACAACAATCTCTTCATCAGATATCATTTTAGTAAATCCTATCAATACTGTTTCAACCACTGAAATAATTCGGGCTCCTCCGCTTTTTCCTTTTCCCTTGCTGGTAATTTTCAACCTTATTTTATAGGTATCCTTACCCAAAGGCGTTCCTAACCTGGGTGTTTGTATTAAATCACTTTCGAGTTTTGATAAATCTTTGGTTAAGGAGTGGTGCTTTTTTATTAAGGGCTTGACCGCAGCATTAAAGGTTTTAGTAATCCTAACTGTTACTTTCACGCAGAAAATCTTTTAGGTTCTGTAATGGTTTACCCGATTTTCCTGCTTCTTTAACTTCTTTCAGGCCAGTTTTTATATCGGTAAAAATTTTCAGTTTTTTTTGAAGTTGTGAATATTGCAGGTTCATTTTTTTCCAAGTTTTAAAGGGTACTAAAACAGATGTTTTATCCCCTTTTTCATCAACCAGATATTTTAAAGCACTACCCATATAGATGTTTTTACAAATTTACTATTTTTCTCGGTATTTGCTTTCACTGCTGGCCTATCTATAAAAATTAAAGGTTGTTCGTTGGTCCCGCAGCTTGCAACCGCTTAGCTTCGGTCGTTGGCGAAACGCACAACGACGGCGTTAGGTTAGCTTACCGGTTTATTAAGTTTAGAAGTAAAGTAAGCAAGAGCGAAATCTACTTTATACTCTCATTTTCACGGCTGAGAGGTAAACAAGATTGTTCAAGAGATAGATCACGATATTTATGAACTAAACAAGATTGACTAAGAGGGACATTATTATGGAAATGTGGTACATAATATTAGTTATGTAAAACATAATGAAGGCTGTGTGCTAAATATGATTAGCAAAGAGGGAAATTATAATGGCTATGCGTTAAACAAGATTGGCCAATAGGTAAACAAGGTTACTTACGTGTAAAACAAGATTAAGCAAGAGGTAAATAATATGAGATTTGTGTAAACAGGATACGAAACATCCTGATTGGTTTGTGACACTTTTTTAGGGTATTGGAATTTTAGAATGCCTGCAATTGCCTGACTTCGGTCGTCGGCGAGACGAACAACGACGGCGTTAGGTTAGTTTAAAGATTATTATGTTTAGTATTAACGCCAACAAGGGCGAACAAGGGCGAAGTAACGCCTACCATGGCGAAATGGGATTTTTTTGATATATGTATCTAAAGTGATTATTTTTATAAAACCTTAAATTATTTTTAAATGAAGTATCTAAACACTGAGTTACGAAATAGTATTTTCATTTTACTGCTTTTATTATGGAGCAATGTAGCAAAATCACAAAGGAATAGTGATATGGAGTATAGTATCATTGATAGTTCAATTGTTGGAAAAGATATTCCTGAATATACAAATAAGCAAAGCGGTTTTTATTGGTCCACATTTGATTATGCTGTTTATGAGTTTACTAATATTCTTAAAGCTAGTAACAGAAATAAAAAGGAACAACAAAGATTGGAGAATGCAAGACAACAAACAGGAGCAAAGCTCGCTATCATAAAAGACCAGTATGCTGAGTATAAGAGTTATCCAGAAAAGATAACTGATGGGTGGCATAGTGCTATAGCCACAGATAACATAAATTTCTGTAAAGATGTAAAAGTCTATGTGAAAGATAACAGGGTAATGCGATTTGTAATTGATAATTATATTCCTTTGGATTTTAAAGCAACTCGAGATATAAAAAATGCAAAGAATGTTATTTCAATTAATAATTTTAACGGTGAACAAATGAATTTGGTTGAACTGTATTTTCTTTATGACATTGATGCACCAGTGATTGTGTCGGCACCAATAAAGGCAGGTTATGTTTGTTTTTGGTCTGATATAAAAAACTTTGCTGACATACAATTAACTTTTGATGGTGTAAGGCTCGAGGATTTTACAGTTCGATTTGGAGAAGATGAAACTCCTGATTGTTTCCGAAATGGAATGATATGCAGAATACTTAAGCCTGGGACTTATTCTTTTAAAGCTGATGGAAAAGGTGCTATTAATTGGAAAAAAACAATTGAGATTAAAGAAAATCAATGCTTAAAGATAAGATTAGGTAGAGTAAGATTAAGATAGTGGGATATTAAATAAAAGACCTTAAAATTGTTAAGTATTATAAAGACTTATATGAATGTAATTTTAGTCGCTTTGTTAAAGGCTCCCCAATGGTATGCTGATGAAAGGATTGATTAAATTATGCTTTCAAAAAGCCTAATTTAACAGAACAAGTTCGCAACGATGATGCTACAAGGATATTAGCTGGTATAAAAAAATCCCGTTCAGCCTAAACTGAACGGGATTGTATTTTTTAGAATTCGCCACCAGGCAAATTCCTACAAAGAATAATTACTCTGCTTTTGGCGCTTCTTCTGTGCTGGTAGCGGCTGCATCTGCTGCATCGTTATCAAACTTTGCCTTTAAGTCGGCCAGTGCACCAATATCGCCTAAAGTTGATTTCTCAACTTTACTTTGTAAATTCTTTACGGCTTTTTTGGTTACTTCAAAATCGGCTTTCTTTTCTTTAATAACAGCTTGTTTTTCATCTTCAATTACCTGTTCCCAAAGACGTGAGTGGCTTAAAACAATACGCTTGTCATTACGGTCAAATTCAATAACCAAAAATTTAGCTATCTCATCAACCCCAATTGTTTTTCCATCTTCTTTTGCCAGGTGACGGGCAGGAGCGAATCCTTCCAGCCCGTAAGGCAATTGAACAATAGCACCTTTATCATCTTTCTTAACAACAGTTCCTTCGTGCTCGCTGCCTACAGGGAATGTAGATTCAAGAGAGTTCCATGGATCTTCTTCAATTTGCTTATGTCCTAACTGCAGCTTGCGTCCTTCCTTATCAATATTCATGATGATAACTTCAATTTCGTTACCTACTTTTGTATATTCATTCGGATTGTTGAAACGCTTTAACCAGCTAAGGTCGCTGATGTGTATCATGCCGCCGATGCCGGTTGTTAATTCAACAAACACACCGTAAGGAGTGATGTTTTTAACAGTACCCATGTGCTTGCTTCCTTCCGGGAAAGACACTTCGATATTGCTCCATGGATCTTCGGTCATTTGCTTGATAGAAAGACTCATCTTGCGTGTTTCTTTATCAAGGGTAACAACTTTAGCTTCGTACTCGTCGTTTAATTTGAAGAATTCTTTAGCGTTGATTGGTGTGTTAGCCCATGTAATTTCACTTACGTGTACCAAACCTTCAACACCTGGCATAATTTCTAAGAATGCACCGTAGTCTTCAATATTAACTACTTTACCTTTTACAATTTCACCTTCTTTCAGGTTCTCTGTAAGGGTATCCCATGGGTGAGGAGTTAATTGTTTTAAACCAAGGCTGATACGTTTTTTATCATCATCAAAATCCAATACTACTACGTTCAGTTTCTGGTCCATCTTCAATACTTCAGTTGGGTGGTTGATACGTCCCCATGAAATATCGGTGATGTATAATAAACCGTCTAAGCCGCCAAGGTCGAGGAATGCACCAAAATCAGTGATGTTTTTGATCGTTCCTTCCAGTACCTGGCCTTTTTCCAGTTTGCCCATAATTTCAGCTCTTTGAGCTTCGATATCGCTTTCGATAAGTGCTTTGTGAGATACAACGGCATTTTTAATTGCTTCGTTGATCTTAACCACTTTAAATTCCATGGTTTTGTTTACAAACTGGTCGTAATCGGTAACGGGTTTCACATCAATTTGTGAACCTGGTAAGAAAGTTTCCATACCAAATACATCAACGATCAAACCACCTTTTGTTTTGCTGGTAACCAAACCGGTAACAATTTCGCCGGTGCGGTGTACTTCCACAATGCGCTCCCATGCACGTGTTGTACGGGCACTTTTGCGGCTTAAATGCAGGTTACCTTCCCTGTCTTCTTTTTCAACAACCATTACTTCAATAACGTCTCCAACTTTAACACCACCTGGGATGTCTCTGAATTCGTTTAAAGAAATAAGGCCATCACTTTTAAAACCGATGTTTACAACAGCATCGGTTTTGGTTAAGGATTCTACAGTTGCCTGTATCATCTCACCATCAGCAATTTGCTTAAAGGTGTTGTCGTACACGGTGTCGTACTTTGCTTTTTCTTCGGCGGTGTAACTGGTAACATTGCGTTTGTCAACACTCCAGTCAAAATCGTCGTGAGCAGTTGCAATAGTTTCTTCAACCGGTGCTTTAATTTCCATGTCAACTACAGGAGTTGCTGTTTCTGTAACGACTTCAGGCGTAGCTTCAACAGTAACTTCTGGTGTTGCTGCTGTTTCGTTTGTTTCTTCCATAACGTTTTCTACAGGCACGTTTGTTGTCGCAGCAGTTTCGCCGGCATCACCGGTAGAACCTTCCTGTGCATCTGCGTTTAATTGTTTAATAATGTTAAATGACATAAATAACCCCGTGGTTTTTAAAACGGGAGGGCGAAGGTAGTAAAATGTGATGGATTTGAGGGCTAAAAACCTGCCTTTTTTGGCTCTCACAGCCAATTTCAGCCAATTATTAAGGTTTTAGGTGGAGAATTCACAGAAGACTACCGGATTTTTACAACAAAAACGACTTTATTTCATTGCTTAAACGATCAGTATTTACCATTTCAATAGGGTGGGCTGTGTTGGGTAAAATTGCTAATTGCGCCTTCGGCAGATTTTTATACACTTCAACGGTTTCATCCAGCGTAACCATTTTATCCCGGTCGCCCAGCATTAATAAAACTGGTTGTTGAATTGCAGGATAATCTGCCGGTTTTAACGGGTTATCTTCTCCCATTTGGGTAAGCATAGCAGCGGTTTTTACCAAAACAGTTTTCCAATCGTTGGGAGCATGTGTTTGTTGTAAAGTAGTAGCAAAAGCAGGTAATTTTTCTTCAATTTTATCTGCGTTCAGCATTTTTGTTTCCTGTGCAGCAATGGTATTATCCCAATTAAATTTTGTTGCCAGGGTAATTATTTTTTGAGGATAATTTTTTGCCAAATACATGGCCACGTATCTACCCATGCTGTATCCAAAAATATTAATGCTTTCTATTCCCTTTTTATCTAAAAATTCAATTACTTCCGATGCAAAAAGGGCGATAGAAAAATCCTTGTAAGTAACCGGAGAACCTCCATGGCCGCTGAAATTGAGGCTGTGTACTGTAAATGAACCTCTCAATTTTTTTTCCAAAGGTAATAACTGATCTTTTGAGCCAATGGCTCCATGCAGCAATATAATATGCTCCATATTTCAGATTTTTTATACATAAAAAAAATCCCTCCCAATTTAAATTGGAAGGGATTTTTATAAAAATATTGATAATTAATTTTGTTGTTTAGCTGGTCTACCTGTTGGAGCAGCATTTGCTGCATTAACTTTGGCCATTTTTTCTTCTCTTTTAACATCATCACTTGGTACAACTACACCTGCAGCATTTACGGTAGTTTTGTTAACACGTGCTGGTTTTGGAGCTGCAGCAGACGTAGTGGTGGCAGCCTCTTTATCACTTGCGGCAGCAGCAGTAGTAACGGCAACATCACTTGCAGGCATAATAGCAGCTTTCTGCGGAGTTGAAACAGGAGCCGCAGAAGTGGTGGTTGTTCCCAGATGCTTTTGCGCTACTTTTGAATCAGTTTGAGCAGAAGCGATACCGCAAACACCTAACATGATTATTGACGATAGTAATAATTTTTTCATTGTGTAGTTTTTAGTTATGAGTAAAAAAATAATTGTTTGTATAGTTTTCTTGTGAAAAAATCAGTTCCACATGTCAAATATACTTTTTTTTACAAAAAAAACAAGAAAATTTATTGTTTTCCACATTTTATAAAAAAAATCTGAAAATATAAATTAGCATAATTACATCATACTAGTTTTGCAGGCTGTTTAGCAATAGCTCATTAAAATTGCTTAAGGTAGAAATTTTTAGGTCTGCTGCTTCCCAGGCAGGTTTTTTTGCTTCATGCATAGGCGGAACAACAACACATTTCATTTTTGCAGCTTTTGCAGCTATCATGCCATTAAAAGAATCCTCAAAACATATACACTCGGCGGGTGTTGCATTTAATTTTTTGGCACATTCCAGGTACACTGCGGGGTGGGGTTTTCCGTAAGCCAGGCCCGAAGCGGATGAAACGGCCAGCAGGTGTACTCTAATCCCCAGCAAGTCAATAACCAGATTAATTAATTCGGGTGGAGATGAACTGGCCAGACCAATTTTAAAATTCCGGTTTAGAAAAAAATTAAAAATATGCTGCACACCGGGCATTGGTATGCCTTTTTGTTGTACGAGTTTTATCACATTGTCAACAATCTTTTTTTCAGCATCTTCCATGGAGGCTTCGGGCAAATTAAAATAGCCGAACCAGTGAGCTAAAAACTCTTTCGTTCTTAAGCCGGTGGTACCGGCATACTGGTTTGTGGTTAATTGCTTTCCATAAGTTAAAAACAAAGCTTCGGCAGCCTCTTTCCAAAGTGGTTCCGAGTCTATCAGTAGTCCATCCACATCAAAAATAACCGTGTTCAGTTTCATGTGCTTATTTTTATTGTTTTTTGCCACATTGAATTCGCCTTAAACATTTCGTTTGGTATCAACTATTATCATGGCTCATTTTATGGGTGCAAATATAATGTGCCCCCGATGGCGGCCGGCAAATAGTTTAATTTTATTTATTGACACAAGTTTTTATAAATTGCAGTGAAGATTAATGCTAAAAAAAGATTGATACATGCGGAATTTGCTGAAGGCTTTTAAGGAATCAGGTTTTGTAAAAGGATTGGTGTATACCTTGGTTGGTGCCCTTTCTTTTCCGGGCCTGGCCATAATTAATAAGTTGCAGATAAACGGGATGGACAAACTGAAAAGACTACCCAAAAATAATGTGCTGTTTGTAAGTAATCATCAAACTTATTTTGCAGAGGTTATTTGCTTTTTACATATTTTTTGTGCTGTAAGCTGGCGAAAAAAGAACGGGCTTGGAGTGCCTTATTATTTATTGTGGCCTTATACCAGGGTGCAGTTTGTATCGGCAGAGGAAACCATGAAAAAAAACCTGCTGAGCAAGGTTTTTGCGCTTGCCGGCTCTATCATGATCAAGCGTACCTGGGTGGATGACAGTAAAGAGGTGAGAAAAGGTCTGGATCCCAGTGACACCCGTAAAATTTCCAGAGCGCTGGAAAAAAACTGGGTCATTACTTTTCCGCAAGGCACAACTACGCCCTTTGTGCCCGGCCGTAAAGGCACCGCATTTATAGTAAAGCATTACAAGCCGATTGTGGTACCGGTAATTATTGATGGATTTAGCACTGCATTTGATAAAAAGGGAATTAAGCTGATAAAAAAAGGCACCCGTTTGAGTGTTACTTTTAAAGATCCGATGCAGATAAATTACGAGGACTCAACCGAAAAAATACTGGAAGAGATTATGGATGCCATAGAGCAAAGCAATAAATTTAAACCCCAACCGGTGCTGCAATCATCTTAATCTTTAATGAAGAATGCTTTCAGCTCTGTCGCATCTTCAGGCTTCATCTTTCCGCCCAGTATGAGCCTTAATTGCCTTCTCCTTAAAGCTCCCTCATGTAATTTTTTTTCTTCCCCGGTTTCAGGTATTAATATATTAACCGTTCGTGGTTTTCCATTGGGATCAAGCGCCACAAATGTGTAATATGCTTCGTTGCTTTTATATCGGTATTGTTGTATCGCATCTTCACCCCATACATTCAGGTGTACTTCCATGCTGCTGTTGAAAGAGCGGGTTAAACTGGCTTCAATATGCACTACATTACCCAGCTTGATGGGATTTTCAAAAGAGATATTATCAACAGATGCTGTAACTACCGGGGCACCGCAATGTTTCATGGCAGCCAGGGCTGCCGCAATATCCATCCAATACATCAGGCGTCCACCCATCAGGTTTCCAAATGTGTTGGTATCATTGGGCAAAACCAGTTCAGTCATCACAACCAACGATTCACTTGCTTTCTTATCCATGGTGAAATTTTTGCAAAGATAGGCGGATTTGCGGCTGCAGAATATCACCAGTAAACCCATTTTTTTTGTAAAAGCAAATATCTATCATGTTTAAATATTTGGCAGTTCGTCTTTGTTTTATGAATTTCGGTAATCGAATTGCTATTTATGACAGATCAAACAAAGATTTCCTTCGAAAACACAGAATATGCATTTGCTTACAAGTCAGATGCGGAGTTAAAAAAAGCAAACTTCCTTTTTGGTTTTATGGGTAAACCCTGGCTGGTAAACACAGCCCTGAAACTTACTCCCCTTGCCATTAAGTGGCATTTGCCGCTTACAAACACCATGATACGGCAAACCATTTTTAAGCAGTTTGTTGGTGGCGAAACATTGGGAGAAACAGCCAAAGTTGCCGATAAACTGGAAGCCTACCAGGTGCAGGTTATTTTAGATTACGGGGTAGAAGGGAAGGACGGCGAAGCAAATTTTGAACACGCACGTGATGAGTTTAAGCGTGTAATTGATTACGCTGCCACACAGGCCAACATTCCGTTCATGAGTATTAAAGTTACCGGCTTTGCCCGCTTTTCTCTTTTGGAAAAATTAGATACAGCCATGCACAGTGGCTCCGGCACTTTAATGAAAAGATACCTGCATGCTGTTGAGATGCTGCCTGATATTGAAAAGGAAGAATGGCATAAAGTAAGACTGCGTATGCAGCAATTGTGCGAAGTGGCAGATAAAAAAAATATTGGAATACTGATTGATGCAGAAGAAACCTGGATACAGGACCCTGTTGATGCGCTTACCATTTTAATGATGGATGTATTTAATAAAAACAAAGCAGTAATTTATAATACGCTGCAGTTGTATCGCCACGACCGACTGCAATTTTTAAAAGATTCCTACGCTGCCGCTGAAGAAAGAAATTTTATTTTAGGGACAAAACTGGTAAGAGGGGCATACATGGAAAAAGAACGAAACCGTGCTGCTGACATGAATTATCCATCACCTATTCAACCTGACAAATTAAGCTGCGATGAGCATTACAATATGTGTGTTGAGTTTTGTATTGATCATATTGATAAAATATCGGTGATTGTGGCATCGCACAACGAATACAGTAACCTCTATACTACGCAATTGCTCGATAAAAAAGGGTTACCCCACAATCACCCTCACGTGCATTTTTCGCAATTGTATGGAATGAGTGATAATATTACCTTCAACCTGGCAAAATCGGGTTTCTCTGTTAGTAAGTACCTGCCCTTTGGGCCAATAAAAGATGTAATCCCCTATCTGATGCGCCGGGCGCAGGAAAACAGTTCTGTATCGGGACAAACCGGAAGAGAACTGGCACTTATAAAGAAAGAATTACAGCGAAGGAAAGGCTAACTATCGTGTTTTTACTATGGCAAAGTATAGTAAAAACCGCTGATTATTATTTATAATAATATTTTACCTTTGGACTTATTTACATGTTTACCCGTCTTATAATACCAGCCCTACTTTTTTTTTTACCCTTTGTTTCAAACGCTCAGGTTAGAAGTCTGCCTGCCGTTAAGATAAACAGTCCCATAAAAATAGATGGTAATCTGGATGATGAAGGATGGAAAAATATAGAACCTACCGGCAATTTTATAACAATCACCCCCGTTTTTGGTAAAATATCCACCCGCAATACCAGGGTAAAAATTGCCTACGATAACAGTGCGATATATATCGGGGCGTACATGTACGATGCCCCCTCAAATATCCGACATCAGTTAACAGCCCGTGATGTGCTGGACAGGCAGGATGTTGATATTTTTACGGTCGGATTTGATACATACCGGGACAAACAAAATGCATTTGTATTTAAGGTTTCTGCAGCCAACGTACAGGCTGATATTAAAATTTCGCAAAGCGGCGGCGTTGTTTACGACTATAGTTGGGATGCAGTGTGGGAAAGCCAAACGAGTATTAAGGAAGATGGTTGGGTAGCCGAAATAAAAATTCCATTGAGCGCCATCAGGTTTTCAAAAAAAGATATACAGGATTGGGGAATAAACTTTGCCCGTTTTACCCGTAAAGAAAATGAAAACAGTGTGTGGAGCCCCATTAATCCAAACATCAGCGGCGAGTTAAATCAGTGGGGTATCTGGACCGGTATAAATAATATATCGCCACCCACCCGGCTGTCTTTTTTACCCTATTTATCGGGCGGGGCAAGGGTATCACCAACATCAAGAGGCGATGTTACCGAATTTTTAAAAAGCGGCGGTATGGATGTTAAGTACGGCATCAACGAAAGCTTTACATTGGATATGACTTTGATTCCGGATTTTGCTCAGGTGCAAAGTGATAATGTATTGCTGAACCTGTCGCCGTTTGAAGTGAAATTTGATGATTACCGCCCGTTTTTTACTGAAGGAACAGAACTGTTTAATAAGGCCGGTCTGTTTTATTCCAGAAGAATTGGTGCTACTCCGGCACTTGCCAATACGGTTTTACATACCTATGGGAATATGCCCGATTTCGAAATAGTAAAAAACCCCGGTATTACCCGGTTGTATAATGCCACCAAATTTTCGGGCCGTACTAAAAGCAATTTAGGCATAGGCGTTTTTAACGCAATTACGGCTCCCATGCATGCCCAAATCAGGAATCTTACTACAGCAACAGACACCAGCATTTTAACCGAACCGCTTACTAATTACAATATTGTGGTTTTTGACCAGGCTTTAAAAAACCGCTCATCGGTAAGTTTTACAAATACCAACGTATTGCGCAAGGGCAACAGCCGCAATGCCAATGTAAGCAGTCTCGATCTTTCTTTATTCGATAAAAAAAATAACTATAATTTTTCGTTATCGGGCCGCTACAGCAGCATTTGGGGTAAACAAGAAAATAAAAATGGATATACAACTACGGCGGGCTTTGGTAAAGTAAGCGGCATTTTCCAATACAAAGCTTCCATTAATATTGAGAGTGATAAATACGATCCCAATGACCTGGGCTTTTTGTATAATAACAATTCATTCGATTACGGCGGTAACATTGCCTATGTGGTCAATAAGCCAACTCATCAGTTTCTCAATCATAATTACAAATTTAGTTTTACCAACAGCTACCTGTATAAACCGTTTAACTGGTCGGGTTTTAAATTAAATGCGAGTGCCTTCTTCCTCTTTAAAAACTTTTGGGATGTAACGGTAAGCTTTGAAAGCAGCCCAACCTGGAATAAGGATTATTTTCTTCATACAAATTATTACACAGGCTACTTTCTCAGGCGCACGCCATACTACTACCTGGGTATCAATGGCAGCAGCGACAGCCGTAAAAAGCTATACGTAAACTGGAAGCTGGGTGCCGCAGAATCGCCATTGCCTAATGATCCGTACTGGGCTGGTACCCTTGGGTTGCGTTACAGGTTCAGCGATAAGTTTCAGTTAACTACAAGCATGGATATTGTTCAGGACAAAGGAAACTGGGGTGCTGTTATTCAACCGGGTGGGTCTGCCCTTACAAACGCGGATGGCTCTCCGGTAATATCACGCCGCAACTTAAAAACCAATACAGCTATTGCCGGCGCTCAATATAATTTTAACTCACGGATGAATATAAATATACGCATGCGTCATTATTGGTCCATATTGCAAAATACTAATTTCTACAATTTGAAAGCAGATGGATACTGGCGTGACACAGCTTTTCTAAACAATCTCGATTTAAACTTCAACAGCTTTAATGTAGATATGTTTTTTACCTGGGATTTTTTATTGGGAAGCAGGTTAACTATTGCCTGGAAAAATGCCCTGGGTAGTAATATAAATATTGATCCTTACACCGCCACCACCTATTTTAAAAACTTCGGAAAGTCTGTTAATAATCCTCACAGCAACGAAGTAACAGTAAAAATTGTTTATTTTCTCGATTACCTGAAACTGAAAAGAAAAAGGTAGCTTCTTTTTAAAACAGTTTTTTACACAGTTTATATTTCAAACTTTGTTAGATTTGGTTTTGATTTGCCATTCAGATTTTCTATTTTGTAAAAAAAACACAACTATCATGACACAAGAAGCAAATGCTGACGTACTGCCGTTTAATGAAAATGCAAAACCTAAATTACCATCGGG
>JBBQLS010000015.1:0-35795 GCA_038328115.1 Chitinophagales bacterium | reverse complement strand
ATACAGGATCAATGGCAGGTGGATGTAAGTTTTAATTCCACGATGCCTGTTGAGGAACAGGATGCTTTGAAAAAAGGATGGCAGCGGGCAATCAAATCTGCAATTGCATGGGCGGATGATAAATAAAAAATTGAAAGAGCTTTTCTGTTTAAAATAATTGCTATTTTTCAATTTCAATTGCTGCTTATGAATAATTTTCTCTTCGAACTTATCGGCACTGCCTTTTTAATTTTATTGGGCGATGGTGTGGTTGCCAATGTTGTTTTAAACAAAACAAAGGGCCAAAACAGCGGCTGGATTGTGATCACTTTCGGCTGGGCCATTGCTGTTTTTGTTGCTGTGTATGTAGCTGCTGCCAAAAGTGGTTCACACCTCAACCCTGCAGTAACCCTTGCGCTGGCTGTTGCTGATAAGTTTGACTGGGCCCTTGTTCCTGTGCAAATAGCCGGTCAATTTGCAGGAGCCATGTTCGGATCATTTTTGGTCTGGATTACCTACAAAAAACATTTTGATGAGACGGAAGATGCCGGCCTTATACTGGCTGTGTTTTGTACCGGCCCTGCTATTAAAAACACGCCTTTCAATTTAATTACAGAAGCCATTGGCACATTTGCCCTGGTATTTGGTGTGTTATTTATTACCGGTGCCGATGCGGGGCTACGTTCTTTGGATGCCCTGCCTGTTGCATTATTGGTTTTAGGTATTGGGTTAAGCCTGGGTGGCCCAACAGGTTATGCTATTAACCCGGCGAGAGATCTTGGCCCACGTATTATGCATTTTATATTACCTATTAAAAATAAGGGTGACAGCGACTGGCGATATAGCTGGATACCAGTTGTGGGGCCGGTAATTGGAGGTATTTTGGCTGCTTTGGTATTTAAAATGCTGTAATATATCTACGCTTTTATAACACTTCGGCTTCCACTCAGTGCATAATAGTAATTCTAAGTTGAATGGAGCGTCGCCACTACCGCCAAATCATGGGTCAAAAGTTTGTCCCTCCCGAAATAATCGGGACAGGCAAAAAAAAACTACCCAAATTTTTAATTCCAACCCTCAACCCTTACCTTTGCGGCTCGAAAATTAAACATACTTTTTATGGCTAATACCGGTAAAATAAAATCAATCATCGGCGCTGTGGTTGACGTTCAGTTTGACAGCGACAGCAAACTACCCGAAATTTTAAATGCCCTCGAGTTAAAACGTGAAAACGGTGATACTTTGGTGCTTGAAGTTCAACAGCATCTTGGAGAAGACAGTGTTCGTACCATTGCGATGGACGGAACCGAAGGTTTGGTACGTGGTACCGTTGTAACTGATACCGGTAAACCAATTGCAATGCCTGTAGGTGATGCAATTAAAGGACGCCTTTTTAATGTTACCGGCGATGCTATTGATGGTTTGCCACAGGTTAGCAAAGTGGGTGGCCGCCCCATTCATGCCAAGCCGCCGTTATTCGAGAACCTGAGTACAGCCAACGAAATTTTGTACACCGGTATTAAAGTAATTGACCTGATTGAGCCTTATGCAAAAGGTGGTAAGATCGGTTTGTTTGGTGGTGCAGGTGTGGGTAAAACCGTATTGATTCAGGAGTTGATTAACAATATTGCAAAAGCATATAGTGGTGTATCGGTATTTGCCGGTGTGGGAGAAAGAACCCGTGAAGGAAATGATTTGATGAGAGAGATGATTGAAGCAGGTATTATGAACTATGGCGAAAAGTTTAAGCATAGCATGGAAGAAGGTGGATGGGATTTGAGTGCTGTGAATATGGATGACCTGAAAGAATCTAAAGCAACTTTCGTTTTTGGCCAGATGAACGAACCACCGGGAGCAAGGGCTCGTGTGGCTTTAAGCGGTTTAACAATTGCAGAATATTTCCGTGATGGAGATGGTACAGGACAAGGAAAAGATATCTTATTCTTCGTTGATAATATCTTCCGTTTTACACAGGCAGGTTCTGAGGTGTCGGCTTTGTTAGGTCGTATGCCATCTGCGGTGGGTTACCAGCCAACACTGGCAACAGAGATGGGATTGATGCAGGAACGTATTACTTCTACAAAAAATGGTTCAATCACTTCTGTACAGGCAGTATATGTACCTGCGGATGATTTGACCGATCCGGCACCTGCAACAACATTTGCGCATTTGGATGCTACAACGGTATTGAGCCGTAAGATTGCCGATTTGGGTATTTATCCTGCGGTTGATCCTTTGGATAGTACGTCAAGAATTTTGACTCCGTTGATTGTTGGGGATGTACATTATGATACAGCAAACCGTGTAAAATTAATTTTACAACGTTATAAGGAATTACAGGATATCATCGCCATTCTTGGTTTGGATGAATTAAGTGATGAAGATAAACTGGTTGTATCACGTGCACGTAAAGTACAACGTTTCCTAAGTCAGCCTTTCTTTGTGGCTGAGCAGTTCACCGGTTTAAAAGGTGTATTGGTGTCTATCGAAGATACTATTCGTGGTTTTAATTCTATTATGGATGGAGAAGTGGATGAGTATCCCGAAGCAGCATTTAACCTGGTAGGTACTTTGGAAGATGCGATTGAAAAAGGTAAGAAGTTGATGGAAGCGGCGAAGGTGTAAAAAATTAGCTAATTCGATAATTTGCTGATTTGCTAATGTATCGAAGCTATTAATTTTTTTGGGACGGGCATTGGTTTTTCATGGCATCATAGTTGTGTCACTCACTTGTACCGAATATCATTAATGAACATTGAGCGAAGCCGAAATGTTATCTTAGCGAAGTTGGCAGCTATTAATCAGGTTGTCTTAAAATTAAAAAATTAGCACATTAGCACATTAGCTAATCAGCACATTTTAAAAGCGTATGACATTAGAAATTTTAACACCCGAACAAAAAATTTTCAGCGGCGATGTGTACGGCGTACAATTGCCGGGCATTGCAGGTTTGTTTGAAGTATTGGAAAAGCATGCCCCGTTGGTAAGTGCATTAAAGGAAGGTAAGCTGAAGATATTGAAGGACAAAACTCAAACAGCTACTTACAACATTAAAAGTGGTTTTGTAGAGGTATTGAACAATAAAACAACCGTGTTGGTTGAAGGTGCAGAAGAAGTATAAGAAAAATATTTTTTATAAATAGAACCCATTTGCTAACAGGCCGATGGGTTTTTTATTTCGTAAATTGGTTGTATGCATCTGAGAATTTCTATTATTATTCCTACTTATAATGAAGCAACAACCATTGCTAAGCTGATTACTTATTTAAAAAAATATGGCGGCGATACAGTAAAGGAAATATTAATCAGTGATGCTGAAAGCAATGATGGAACGTCTGAAATTGCTGAACAGGCTGGTGCTACGGTTTTAATTTCTCCGCAAAAAGGCAGGGCTGCACAAATGAATTATGGTGCAGCAAATTCCAACGGCGATGCTTTGTATTTTGTACATGCCGATAGTTTTCCGCCGGTGAGTTTTGCATCTGATATTATCAACGCAGTGCAAGACGGCTATGATTTTGGACGGTACAGAACTAAATTTGATTCCAATAAATTCCTTTTAAAGATAAATTCGTGGTTTACCCGGTTTAACTGGTTCATGTGTTATGGCGGCGATCAAACTTTATTCATCACCCGTAAATTATTTGAGCAGTCGGGCGGGTTTAAAAATGAGCTGCTTATAATGGAAGAGTATGAATTTGCAGAGCGGCTTATCAAAAAAGGCCGATACAAAATTTTTAATGCTACTGCTTTGGTGAGTGCCCGCAAATATGAGGGAAGAAGCTGGCTGCAGGTGCAACTGGCAAACCGAAAAGCCGTTAAATCATTTAAAAAAGGATTACCACAGCAACAAATATTGGATGAATACAAAACGATGTTGGGTATGGGGGTTTGATTTGAATGCGTAGCGTAAAATTAAAGCTGCGGCTTTATCTGAACATATGCCCAGGCTGTAAAAGGAAGCACCAGTAAAAGACCCAATGCAAACCAGCTACCGGTAAAATACAATAGCAAAAAACTTAACAATAACAGAAACATCGGGTAAAGTATAAATAAAAAGGCAACAATTTTTGAATCATTGTGTCCATCTTCTTTAACTAACTTATCGCTAAGCATCTTCACAAAGTAAAAAACCGGTGCATGTATAATGTATCCGGCTACAGCGGGTATAAAGAGTACTGTCTTTTTTAGAGCAGATTGTTTTACGTAGAAAATTTTATGTTGGCTTACTTTATCGGCTTCATCAATTTCATAAACATACTTACTCAGTTGCTGGTTTAAAGTTTCATTAAACTGCCTGATGGCATTGCCATCTGTGCCTTTATAGTCTATGTTTTCTTTTGTAATAATATCGCCAAACGAAATCTTTAAGTTTTTACCAAACCTGCTGAAAGAACTGTAGTTAATAGCCACCGGTAAAACCTGCACATCAATACCATCCTGCCAACTGTTGATGGCAAGCCTTGCGGTACCTTTTTTCAGTGGCCGCAAATGCCATTCATTAACGCACCTGCCTTCGCTGAAAATGAGTACAATGCCGTTTTTTTTGAAAAGATCTTTACAAAGATTAAAAGTTGTATAGTTTTCTTCCAGGTTTTCTACCCCTTCACTTACCCGGTAAACCGGAAACATTTTAAACAGGCGTAAAAATTTTGCTGCTTTTTTATTTTTAAAGGCATCGCCACGGGCAAGCGAATAAATAGTACCATTGAATAAGGTGCAGAGTATAATAGCGTCTAAAAATGAGTTGGGATGATTGCAGGCGAGAATGAGCGGACCTTGGTATTTAAGGTGCTGCCTGTTATTAATTTCTATGTCCCTGCAGTAAAGCGGCAGGGCAAGGCGGGCAATAATTTTTACAAATGAATACAGCAATACTTAACCAGTTTGAACTGGGAAGATAAATATAAATCACACAAAATAAGCAAGCTTGGAATTGCAGAAGTCATTTTCATTGTCAATATCACTAAGCATGGGAAGTTGATGCACCGTAAAATTCAGTTTGGCCGCATCTTCAAGCGTATCAGAGAAAACGGTATCGGTGCTCCAGGTTTTATTGATAAATAGTTGCGGTATCATTTTATTCATTCCTAATAAATAATAACCGCCATCCAAAACAGGGCCAATAACCACATCGTTTGTTTTCAGTTGTTCAAAAGCCTGCTTGATAATGTCACTGGTCAGTTCGTAACAATCGCTGCCAACGATACAAACATTCGTAAAACCTTCAGAAAATAAATAATCAAAGGCTGTATTCATTCTGTCACCCAGGCCATCGCCGGTTTGCAAGCATTTTTCAAAGCTGTTCCATAAATCACTATCATTTATATAATCAGCATAAAAAATGAATTTTGTTACAGACACTTCTTCTGCAATTTTGCGGGTATGTAACAGTAGATGCTCATATACCCGTAAAGCCTTTTCGTTACCTATACCCGCGGCAAGCCTAGTTTTAACTTTTCCCAATTCAGGGTTTCGTACAAAGATTATTAATGCTTCTTTCATTGTGTTAAATCCTAGCAGCATCCGCCGCCAACGTAATGATAGGTTGAGTCAGAAATAAAAATATCTTCTCTGCCAAGTGTAGCAAGGTTGCCACCGGTTTTATCACAAACGGCCATAGGCATATTTGGTAAAAGCACATGTCCTTTGTTATCATCAAAACTTTCATCACTACCAAAATAAATCGCTGTTTTGCCAGTGAATACACAAGGCCCGTCTTCGGGCATCGGGTCTTTAATGGCGCAAACTTCCACACTTTCTATGTAAATAAGTTTATCAATTGCATAATTTTTCGGGTCTAAAATGCGGTATGCTCTTTTTGCACGAATTTCAACGGTGCCAAAGCCAATATCTGTAATCATTTTGATGTAATCTTTTAAAGGCAATGCACCACTTAAACACAATGCTCTTAAGCGTTCATCATTTTTTAAAACTTCCGGCATTACTGTTTCGCAGGTGGGGTCGCTCAAAACCAAACGGCCACGGGGTTTTAACACACGATACATTTCTTTTAAAGCCTGCTTTAATTCTTCTTCTTTAAAAATATTGAACAGGCAGTTTTGCGCTGCCACATCAATGCTGGCGTCTTCCACCGGTAAATACAGCGCATCGCCTTTTCTTAGCTCAACAAAATCGGTATTAAACCATGGGTTAAGCGCTTCGGCTTCCACAAAATTCTTCCTGCTTGCTTCAAGCATTTCATCAACTACATCAATGCCAACAACACCATTTTTTTGCCTGCTGAAATATGCGAATTGCAACAACTCCATTCCGCCACCAACACCCACATATAAAATTTTAGGATTGTTCACCAAATCACGCGGATTCACAGTGCTGCCGCAGCCATAGTTCATCTGCTGCATAATCAGCGGCATTTCCAAACCCGGCAATTGCCATACAGGTGTTGTGGTGCAGCATAAACCTACATTCGGATTTTCTGCTGCGTCTTTATAAACATTCCTGGTAATTTCTAAATAATCGGTACTCATATTTGTTTTATTGAATGATAAAATAGATCAATGCACTTAATAGACCAGCAATGGGCAACGTTAATACCCACGAAAGTGCAATCTTCGAAATCTCTTTATTGTTTGCAGTTTTATTTACCAGGCCAATGCCATATATGCTTCCTACGGATACATGTGTGGTAGAAACCGGCATACCAAATTTGCTGGCAAAAATTACCAGCAAGCCCGTAACCAGGTTTGCGATAAAACCCTGCCCATGATTAAGTTTGGAGATTTTCATGCTCATTTTTTCTGCAATACGCCTGGCATTTAATAAACCGCCCAGCGCCATGGCAACGGCCAACACAAAAATATTTATCGGCATAGAAAATATTTTGGAAAGCAATAACAGCGAAACCAGTTTAGGCGTATCATTTAATCCTCTTGCAAAACTTACCAGGCCTGCGCTCAGATAATGCAGTGAATTCAATAACGCCTGAAATTGAACACCCAAAAAAGAGCCTTGGTATTGTATCTGGCACGATGCGTTATCGGAAACTGTTGCCTGCAACACAGGCAACGCCACAAAATTATTGCTGTTAACCTGTTGTACAGGTACCCACTTGTTCCCAATGCATATACAATCAGTTTCGGTAATGCCTGCAGCATCTTTTCCTTTTTTAAAAAAATAATAGAATAAAATACTGAGGATTGCGGCTGCCAACGGACTTAAGATCAGTGGCAGAAAAAAGGTTTTTCCCAAGCTACCAAAGTTTACTCCGGTACCTACAGCAATTAAACCAGCACCAACCAGTGAGCCTACCAGTGCATGCGTTGTAGAAACAGGAAAGCCTAATTTGGTAGCCAGTAAAATAGTAATACCTGCAGCCAATGCTATGGATAGAACGAATTGTACCGACTGGATTATCTCATCAGGCACCAGGCCCTTGCCCGAAAAATTATGTATTAAAGCTGCTGCAAAAAAATAGGAACAAATCGAACCGGCAAAAGTACTGATGGTAGCCAGGTACAACGCCGGTTTGTAGCCCAACGTACCACTGCCATACAGAGTGGCAACTCCCTTAAAATTGTCATTAGCTCCATTGGCGTATGATAATAATAGAGTAGCCGCAAACAAAATAGTAAGTATCATTAGTATTAAAATTATTTATGCAACCGAACCTCCAC
Organism: Chitinophagales bacterium; assembly: GCA_038328115.1. Classification (GTDB taxonomy): domain Bacteria; phylum Bacteroidota; class Bacteroidia; order Chitinophagales; family Chitinophagaceae; genus Ferruginibacter. The sequence goes on along the minus strand of JBBQLS010000015.1, from coordinate 28,179 downwards.
AACTGCTGCCTGCACCAGCGGTACAGCCAAAGCAATGCTGATTAATTACGATAGAACGGTTAATTAATTCAGTGTTGTTAAAGCCTGCAATATGTTTGCTGTTGCAATCCACTTTCAGTTCAAGCATCTGGTTAAAATCGCAGTCATAAATAAATCCATCCCAACCGATAGATAATGTATTGCGGCACATAACATTTGCTGCTGCCGCAGGATTAAATGCCGCTAGCAATTTCTCCATATACTTTTCGTAGTTGCCGCTTTGTAATAAATAATCTAAAAACCGGCTGATGGGTAAATTGGTAATAGCAAAAAGTGAATGAAAAAAAATACCAAAATCTTTTTTCAATGAATCTTTAAATTCTTTTTCCAATGCCGTTTGCGATGGCGGCAGAAATGCGCCTGCAGGATTATATACAAGATTTAAAATTAGATCACTCCCCGCCAAGCCATAACCCACTTTATTGAGCATTTGTAATGCTTTAATACTGTCTTCAAAAACACCGTCACCACGCTGTCTATCTGTTCTTTCTTTTGAATAAAAAGGAAGAGATGATACCACTTCTATATTGTATAATCTGTAAAATTCCGGCAGGTCGGAATATTTTTTATTGGCTCTGATAATAGTAAGATTACAACGTACAATTATTTTTATGTTGCTGTTTATCTTTTTTATTTCTTCAACAAACCACCTGAAATCAGGATTCATTTCCGGTGCACCACCGGTTAAATCAACTGTGGTGAAGGATGGGTTTACTGCCAGCACATTCAGGCATTGCTGCATGGTTTCCCTGGTCATTATTTCTTTGCGGTCGGGGCCTGCATCCACATGGCAATGTTTACAAACCTGGTTGCACATTTTGCCCACGTTGATCTGGAAAATTTCCAGTGCAGTTGGCTTTAAAGGATACAAACCAATATCCTCCAGTTTCTGCTGAAAAGGCACCAGCATAAATGAATCATCATGATTGACACCATGTTCCAGAATTTCAATCTGCTCATGTGCATCTGCAAGAATGTTATGTTGTGCTTTTAATGATTTCATTGGCCCCAAACCCCTCAAGGGGCTTTGTACTACCCTGCTAACAAAATCAGCTTGCTGAGTTGACGGCAGAAATAGATTGTTATAAAAAAATTTGTTTCGTTAAATATAGTAACAGGTTGAATTTACTTGCGATGCCAGCCCCTTAGTTCCTCTTTTCCTTAGACATGCTCCGGACGGGCGGCGGGAGCTTTTTACATCGCAATCTCCTTAACCTTATTCATCATCTGCACACCATGAACCAATGCAGCACCGCCTTTTATGGCCGCAGCAATATGTACTGCTTCCATCATCTGGGCTTCGCTGAATCCTTTTTCATAAGCATCGCTGCTGTATGCATCAATGCAGTAAGGGCATTGCACGGCATGTGCCACCGCTAAAGCAATCAACGATTTTTCTTTGGCAGTTAAAGCTCCGTCGGCAAAGGCAGTTCCATACCAGTCAAAAAATTTATCCGCCAGTTCTTTTTGATATTCACCTATGTTTCCAAATTTTGTCAGGTCGGCTGCATTGTAATAATGGTTGCTCATAAAAGTTAAAGTTTATAGTTGTTCAAATAAAGAGTCCAGTCGTATTTCTTAAATTTTATTGCAGGGTTAACATCTGCCTTCAATAATTGTTTTGATTTCAGCAATTCAATCATCTTTTGCTTACCACCAAAATCCCTGCGAAACCAACTTAGTATGGCGGGCAGTTTTAAAACATTCGTTGTTGCATCATACTCAGCTTCTGCTGTTAGATAGGCCGTTGCCGCAATATCTAATTGTGTATTTATATTTTCCGGGTTGTAAAAAGCAATGGGCGGACAACTTTTAGCACCACAGTTTAATGCAAAGTGAATACGATAATCAAGTACATCTACCCGTAAATCTTTTTCTGTTTTTTTGGGAAATAATTTTGAAAAATAACCTAAACTCCATTTTATTTTACTGCGCCTTAAAATGCCATGCTCTATTTTATCTAAGCTGAATATTTTACCTGCTATAACAATATTTTTTTGCTTAAAAAAAGCTTTTCTGTCTTTGTATTGATCTGGATTTTTGTGCAAAGATGCATTGGTATACGCATTGTAGAGGTTTATCCAGAAAGCCTTTTTATCATCATCATTTTTTAAACCGCTAAGTAATTCTTCATATTTTAAATCTTTTAGCTGGTTTATATAATTTGCTGTAGCCTCATTAGTTTTGGCAGCGTACATAAAATCCTGCGATAGTTTTATCAGTGTATTATTACTTGCAGTGTACATCGGTTTTGTTTCGGTTTTGGTTTGTGATTTTATTGCAGGTTCTGTATTTTTTTTCTCAACAATATTTTTATTGTCAGCAATAAATGTAGCCAATATCGTTTCAGTTAAATCAGCTGCATTGGTAATCAACAATATTTTTAAATTTTTATCCAGCACAATCGAATAGGGATAAGATGGCGGGTTGAATGCGTTTGTAAATGTATTATCGGCATCAACAATCATCGGGAAAGAAAACGGTTGCCTGCTGTTTATGAATTTGCTCAGCTTGTCTTTAGTTTCTGTTGAAACCAATATAACCTTCACATCCTCTTTAAACTTTTCCTGGTAATTCTTTAACTCCGGCAATGCTTTAATACAAGGGGCACACCAGGTTCCAAAAAAATCAATGATGGTAATATTGCCCTGTAATTTTTTTAATGATGTTGATGAGGTAGAGTAATTGAGCATTTGTGTTGCCGTAAGGTCAGCAACCAAATCAGATTGCTTATATGATCTCTGGGCAGTACAATCAAGGCAGCAAACAGTTATCAGCAATAGAAAATATTTCATGATTATTTTAAGTGGTTACTTGTAAATTGAATATACGTAATTTCACAATAAACGGATTACACATGCTTTATACTTTAAATGACGTTAAAAACTGTGCTGCATTTTTACAGGCTAAGGGCGTAAAAAGCCCTGTAGCAGGTATTGTACTGGGGACAGGCCTGGGTGCTTTCATTAAAAATATTGACATTAGGATTTCGATACCGTACAGTGAAATTCCAGATTTTCCGGAAGCTACTGTTGAATTTCATAAAGGCAACCTTATTTTTGGTTTTTTAAATGCAATTCCGGTGTTGGTTATGCAGGGCAGGTTTCATTATTATGAAGGTTACAGTATGCAGCAGGTTACGTTTCCGGTAAGGGTTATGAAGGAACTGGGCGTAAAATATTTATTGCTGAGTAATGCTGCAGGCGGCATGAATCGGGATTATAAAAAGGGGGATTTGGTTATACTTAATGACCATATTAATGAGCAACCCGAAAATCCACTGCGTGGTTTAAATGACCCGGCCTTCGGTAACCGGTTTGTTGATATGAGTTGCCCGTACAATGCAGCGCTAAGTAACAAATTAAAGGATGCGGCAAAAAGATTATCTGTAGAGATTAAAGAAGGTATTTATGTTGCTGTAGCTGGCCCTAACCTGGAAACCCGTGCTGAGTACAGGCATTTACGGGGAATGGGAGCCGACATGGTTGGTATGAGTACGGTACCGGAAGTAATAGTTGCCAATCATGTTGGGCTGCCCTGCGCTGCCGTTAGTGTAATAACAGATGAATGTGATCCTGATAATCTTAAGCCGGTAAATATTGCAGAGATAATAGCAGTAGCAGAAATGGCCGATGAAAAACTGAGTGCGTTATTTGCAGAGGTAATTCATGAGTGGTGAATCGTGAATCGGGAGTGGTGAAAGCTTAGTCAATCCTACCCAAAGCCAGGAAACGGCAGAAAAAATATTTTGATCTTACCTTATACTTACGTCTCACCACTTACTAATTTAACTGTGGATCAATCGGGTAGTTGATCATTCTTTCATATTCGCCACCCATTGTCTTCAGGCTGCTTTTCCATATTTCATTATAGGCAGTTTTGAAAACCAGCCCACGGGTTGCCTGTACGGTGAGCCAGCTGTTTTCTTTCATTTCATCGTTTAACTGGCCACTACCCCAGCCGCTGTAGCCAATATAAAATTTTATTTTTGTAAGATCGATACTGCTGCTTTTTATCAATGCAGTAACGGTTTCAAAATTGCCACCCCAATAAATATCATTAGTTACTTTAACCGATTCCGGAATCAGGTCGGGGTATTGATGGAGAAAATGGATTGTATTCATTTGTACCGGCCCGCCATAATATACAGGCAAACTAAAACCTTTCATATCGCTTACCAGTTCGTCCAGGGTTTGCTCTACCTGTTTGTTCAAAACAAATCCAATGCTGCCCTGATCCTCGTGGTCACATAAAAGCACAACAGTCCTCACGAAATTAGGGTCCTTTAAAAAAGGGTCAGCAATCAATAATATGCCTGCGGCAGGTTCAATCATATTTCTAAAGTAGTATTTAATTACAAAAAAACCATTACCACCTGTAATTTTTATCAAATAATGCCGGTGTACCATAACAAATGCTGTAACGTCTTTCTATCGGCATAAGACCATCTAAGATTTACTCATAATCCTTTGGATTATTTCATAAATCAAGATGGTATTATCTAAACCTTAGTTAAATTTAAAATTTAGCACTTTTAAATTATATTACAGGCTGATACTGATTTACCTTTGCTTGAATGAAAAAAATTTTCCCCGTTATAACAATATTAATACTGTTCTCTTTGCTGGGGCTCATTTTTTTTCAGTACATGTGGATCAAGAGTGCCAAGGATATTAAAGACAAGCAGGTAGAAGATAATATAATTCATGCACAGTATTACGCAGCCACCATTTTAACGCAGGAAAAAAACGCACTGATGCCGCTAACCCGCAAAAGTGACCTGCTTTTTCCCGGTGACAAACTACAGATGCAATATTTCAGACCATCGGTTATAAAACGTTTTTCCAGGGAAGAAATATCAGATATTATACGGATGGGTTTCAGTAAATACAACCTGAAGGATTATCCTTTTGAATTCAATGTAAGTGTAAATTCTATCAACGGTGATCAGGTTTACAGTACGGATTTTTATAAGTATTACCTGGATTCTAACAATAACATAAACCATGTGTTGCCGCTGGAACCCGCAAGTGGCAGCAGTTTTGAAAACATGGGCAATGAGGAATTCCTTTCAATAATTGTTCCGCATCAAAAAGGCCTGATCTGGAGAGAAATGATCTGGTTTATCCTGGGTGCTATTCTTTTCACCATTATTATAACAACAGCGTTTTTTATAACGGTTCGTACGTTATTAAAACAGAAAAAGCTAAGTGAAATAAAATCGGACTTCATCAATAATATGACGCATGAATTTAAAACACCGCTGGCAACTATTTCGCTTGCTGTGGATGCTTTAAAAAATGAGAAGGTTAGCGGTAACAAAGAGAAGACTGATTACTTTACCGGTATTATTAAAGAAGAGAATAAGCGCATGAACAAGCAGGTAGAAACCATATTGCAGGCTGCTTTGCTGGATAAGAATGAAGTACAGTTGAACCTGAAAAGATTGCTGGCGCACGATATTATCACTCATGTATTAAACAATATCAGTTTGCAGGTAGAAGAAAAGGGCGGAAAGATTGACGTTGACCTGGAAGCAGAAAATGACCTGATTATGGCAGACGAAGTTCATTTTACCAACGTGATAAATAACCTGCTTGATAATGCAGTGAAATATTCAAAAGACAACCTCCACATTAAACTGAGTACGAGAAATGTTGGCAATCACCTGAAGATAAAAATTGAGGATAACGGTATTGGTATGAATAAAGAAACTCTTCATAGAATTTTTGAAAAATTCTACCGGGCACATACCGGAAACGTACACAACGTAAAAGGATTTGGCCTGGGCTTAAGTTATGTTAAAACCATGATTGATGCACACCACGGAACGATAAAGGCTGAGAGTGTATTGGGAAAGGGAAGCAGTTTTACCATCCTGCTACCACTACCTAAATAAACACCATCCTTTGCAACTGGCATTCCCCCTTTCAATCTGCTCCAGGCTTTACTTACAGCACAAACCTTCACATTAGCCAGACTGTTTACAAAACAAATTACCGGATGATGTTTTCAGATAAATCTATATAGATACCAGAACATTTTTTATACCAGGATACCCAAGCGGTTATCACCGGATTCTTTTGACTTAGTTACAAAACAACCTTCATTTTTTAAAATATATTGGTCAACTATGTTTTGGCCCAGCAGAATAAAATAATCATCCGGTTCATTAATCAGCAAAACTTTCATTTTGGGCTTAATGCCTGATTTTTTGATAAAGAATGTGCCGGAAGCTAATAAAGTTGCTTTTTAAATGTCAAAAGGAAAGCGAAATCACATCAATTCACAGCTATCCACATTCAATTCACATCAACATTGCTGTTTTTCAGCTTATAAGTCCACCAAATATGGCATAGAGCCATGTGGATAAAAAACTTTCCCCCAAATTTGATTATAGAGTGGGAAAAAGTGTTATTTTGTGGGAGTATATGTTTATTTATACGCTAAATACCTGAATATGATAGGTTTCCTCGGTGAATATGAGGCCACTTTAGATGCTAAAGGGCGCTTCCTTTTACCGGCAGGCTTTAAAAAGCAATTGCCGGAAGAAGGTGCCACGCATTTTATCATCAACAGGGGTTTTGAAAAATGCCTCACATTATACCCACAGCAAAGTTGGGATCCTATTTTTTCTGAAATCAGCAAACTGAATGATTTTAACCCTAAGGTACGGGAATTCAGGAGGTATTTTTTAAACGGAGCTATACAATTGGAGCTGGATTCTGCCGGCAGGTTGCTGGTGCCGAAAAACCTGACCGAACATGCAGGGCTTGATAAAGAAATTGTTTTGGTATCGGCGGTCAACAAAATTGAAATATGGGACAAAAATAAGTATAAACAGTTCTTTGAAACTTTTACACCAAACTCATTTAGTGATTTGGCAAACGAAGTGATGAATAAAGTGGTGAGTTAATTAATTGATCTGTTAATTGGTTAATACGTATGAAGGAGCAAAAAAAAGCAGAACTAATTAACGCCCGCCTGAACGAATTAGTCGGGCAGGGATTAACGGATAAACCAGTTAACTATCATACGCCCGTTTTATTACAGGAATGCCTTGACGGTCTGGATATTTGGCCCGGTGGTATTTATGTTGATTGCACATTTGGTGGCGGTGGACACAGTAAAGCCATTTTGCAGCAATTAAATGAAAACGGAAAGTTGATAGTTTTTGATCAGGATGAAGATGCCAGGAAGAATTTGCCGGATGACGAACGGATAATTTTTGTTCCACAAAATTTCAGGCACCTGCAACGCTTCCTGCGTTTACATAAGGTTACACAGGTTGATGGCATTCTTGCCGACCTCGGCGTTTCCAGTCACCAGTTTGATGAAGCTGGTCGTGGCTTTTCCATCCGCTTTGATGCAGCACTCGACATGCGGATGGATCAGCGCCAGGCAATTACTGCAGCCGAAGTACTGAAAAATTTTTCAGAAGCACAACTGCATAAAATGTTTGAGCAGTATGGCGAAGTAACCAACTCAAAAACACTGGCAAAAGCAATCGTATCGCAAAGGGCACTGGCTCCCATACGAACCATCAACGAATTTAAAAATGCAGTGCATGCGGTAGTAAAAGGTAATCCTCAAAAATATTTTGCACAGGTTTTTCAGGCGTTGAGAATTGAAGTGAACGATGAACTGGGCGCCTTAAAAGAACTGTTGCAACAAACGGTATCGGTTTTAAAACCGGGTGGAAGGGTAGCCATCATCACCTTTCATTCGCTGGAAGACAGGATTGTAAAAAATTTTTTCAGAGATGGTACTTTTGAGGATACTGCCATTGATGATGTTTATGGCCACCGTTTTGAAAATCCTTTTAAAGTGATAACCAAAAAACCGGTTACTGCCTCTGAAAAAGAATTGAAAGAAAATACAAGATCACGCAGTGCTAAACTTCGTGTGGCTGCGATGAAGTAAAAGTTTTGAAAAAGCAGATTAAAAAATACATGGCATCAGAAAATGAAATAAAGGAACAGCCTGCAGCCAGTCAAAAAATGGACTGGAGGAAGCTGATAAGCCACAAATGGGTGGTCAGAAATATTCCTTTCTTTTTGTTTTTAACCATACTGGCAGTCTTGTACATCTATAACGGGCATCATGTCGATAAGCAGATTTTAAAGATAAGTACAACTGAAAAAAAAATAAAGGAACTCGAATACGAATACAAAACTGTCAAGAGCGATGTGATTTTTAGAAGCAAGGCAAGCGAATTAATAAAAGTGGTAGAGCCGTTAGGATTGAAAGAATTGACACGGCCACCGGTTTTATTGGGAGAGGCCTCACCCCAATAGCCCCCTCTATCTCCCCCAAGGGGGAGGAAAAGCAGGAGTTCGAAGTAGTAGAAAATAGCGACCTGAAAATGATAAGTTGGATAATGGATTTAAAGAAATGATAAATAAAAAATAAAACACAATCTCCCAGATTTCCTCCCCCTTGGGGGAGATAGAGGGGGCCGGAGCTGACTTGTATGGACGTAAAAAAAGACATATTATGGAGGGTTTATCTCAGTTTCCTGGGGATAGTCATCCTTGGCTTACTTGTCATTGGTAAGGCTTTTTATATTCAACGGGTGCAAGGTGATTTCTGGACGAAGATGGACAATAGCCAGCATTTGAAATACCTGCCTATTGAAGCTGAACGTGGTACTATTTACAGCGAGGATGGAAATATGCTGAGCACATCAGTTCCTGTTTTTGATGTGTATGTAGATTTTGAAGCTGACGGGTTACGTGCAAAGGACGGTAGGAATTTTAATGAAAATATTGATACACTGAGCATTTGCCTGGCCAATTTATTTAACGATAAAACCGCAGATGTTTATGAAAAGGAAATGAAGCTGGCTTATAAAAATAAAGACCGGTATTATTTGCTAAAAAAGAAAATATCCTTTACCGATTATAAACAATTACGGGATTTTCCTTTGGTGAAACTTGGTAAAAACAAAAGCGGTTTCATCGTTGTATCAAAAGATAAACGTATAAATCCTTATGTTTTATTGGCCAACCGTACTATCGGTTTATCAAGAGATAATGCTGCAAATGTTGGGCTGGAACAACGTTACGATAGTTTGCTTAAGGGTAAAACAGGAGAGCAATTGGTACGATACATGGCAGGTGCTTACATGCCGGTTGATGGGGGTGAAGTTGACCCTGAAAATGGGAAAGATATCATTTCAACACTGGATACTTATATACAGGATGTTACCGAAACTGCCCTGATGCGTATGATGATTGGCAATAACTCCCTGCATGGAACTGCCATTGTTATGGAAACTGCAACTGGAAAAATAAAGGCAATCGCAAACCTGGGACAACAGCCTGACGGTACTTATACCGAAGATCTGAATTACGGTATTGGTAAAGCTACCGAACCGGGCTCTATTTTTAAACTGGCAACTTTAATGAGTTTGATGGAAGACAAATATGTTACCATGAATTCGATTGTTGATTGTGAAGGTGGCAAGAAGAATTTTTACGGATTAACTATTAAAGATTCTCATTTGGGTTTGTATAATGAGTTAACTGTTAAAGAAGCGTTTGCAAGAAGCAGTAATGTTGCATTTGCAAAAATGGCAGATCAGTATTATCATAGCCAGCCATCAAAATTTATTGATCACTTACATAAATTCAGGCTGGATACACTTACCGGAATTGATCTTACAGCAGCATCTGGTAAACCCACAATTAAAAAACCAACAAACCGTAGCTGGGCCAATACAACTATCCCTTACATGGCACATGGTTACGAAGAATTGGTTACACCCTTGCACATGCTTATGTTATATAATGCTGTTGCCAACAATGGTAAAATGATGAAACCTTACCTGGTAAGTTCTATAAAACAATACGGGGTAGAAGTGAAAAGCATAAAACCACAGGTACTGGTAGAGAAGATTTGCAGCGATGAAACCCTTGCACAGCTTAAAGAATGTTTACTGGCTGTGGTTGAGAGCGAACATGGTACAGCAAGGATAATCAAAGATTCAACTTACCACATTGCAGGCAAAACCGGCACGGCAGTTACTGCACTGGATAACAAAGGTTATAACAAGGGCAATAAAATTTACCAGGCTTCTTTCATTGGTTATTTTCCTGCCAATCTGCCAAAATATACCATGGCTGTGGTTATACAAAACAGTAAGCAGTCAATAAAAGTTTATGGTGCCGATGTATCGGGTGTTGTATTTAAAGAGATAAGCGACCGTATTTATGGCAGCTACCTCAGCACCAGGCAATATGTAGCCAGCAACAGACCTGATAGTAACCTGTATAATTATTTCGGGATGAAAAATGAGTTAAGCTCCATTTTTACTTCGCTGAATATGCCTTACAGCGATTCGGGAAATTCGGGTTACTGGAGATCGGCACAGATGAAAAATAATACAGGCGTATTAAATACAACATCCAATTCAACATCCGGTGTTGTTACGCCCAATGTTGTTGGAATGGGTTTAAAGGATGCAGTTTATTTACTGGAAAATATGGGTTTGAAAGTTACAGCAACCGGCAGGGGCAGGGTAATGAATCAATCTCTTATGGCTGGCACAAATTTTAATAAAAATCAAAACATTGCTTTAATACTGAATTGATACTACAGGATATACTATATAAAGTTTCTATTCGCTCTGTAAAGGGTAATACCGGTATTGAAATAAACGGATTGCATATTGATTCCCGTAAGGTAAACACCGGCGATTGTTTTATTGCATTAAAAGGCACTAAAACAAACGGGAATGAATTTGTTGAAAGTGCTATTGAAAAAGGAGCGATTGCCATTGTTTGTGAAACATTGCCTTCAGTAATTAAAGATAATATTACTTATGTGCAGGTTGATAACGCTGTTGATGCCGCAGGTTACATGAGTCATAATTTTTATGGTGAACCTTCTTTAAAATTAAAACTGGTTGGTGTTACCGGTACAAACGGTAAAACCACCATTGCAACCTTGCTGTGGAAATTATTTACTGCATTGGGTTACAAATGTGGACTGATCAGCACGGTACAAAACCAGATAGGTAAAAAAATAATTGAAGCAACACATACCACACCTGATGCAGTTAATCTAAATGCATTACTGAAGCAGATGGCTGACGAGGGTTGTGCCTATGTTTTTATGGAATGTAGCAGCCATGCAATTCATCAGGGAAGAATTACCGGCCTGCAGTTTGGTGCGGCGTTGTTCAGCAACATCACACACGATCACCTGGATTATCACAAAACATTTGATGAATATATCCGGGTAAAAAAATCATGGTTCGATAAACTACCATCAACGGCATTCGCCATCAGCAATGCCGATGATAAACGTGGAGCAGTTATGTTGCAGAATACAAATGCAGGAAAATATTTCTACAGTTTAAAAACTATGGCCGATTTTAAAGGAAAGATTCTTGATAATAGTCTCGATGGTTTGCACATGACCGTGAATGAGAAAGAAGTTTACTTCCGGCTGATTGGAGAATTCAATGCTTATAATTTACTGGCAGTTTATGGTGCGGCCATTTGCCTGGGCAAAGATAAGGATACCGTGCTTCAGGTATTGAGCAGCCTGGATGGAGCCGAAGGAAGATTTGATTACATGGTAAGTAAAAAAGAAAAAATAAAAGGCATTGTTGATTATGCCCATACACCTGATGCCTTATTAAATGTACTGGCAACCATAAAAAATTTACGACAGGGAAATGAGCAGGTAATAACGGTGGTTGGTTGTGGTGGCGACAGGGATAAAACCAAACGCCCGGTAATGGCTGAAGTGGCCTGTGAGTACAGCGATAAAGTGATTCTTACTTCTGATAATCCAAGAAGTGAAGACCCGCTGGAAATTTTAAAAGATATGCAGGCGGGCGTTAATGCAGCGGCAAAAAAAAAAGTTATTTCTATTGCCGACAGGCGGGAAGCCATTAAAACAGCAATAAGCCTGGCCGGCAACGATGACATTGTTTTAATAGCAGGTAAGGGACATGAAAAATACCAGGACATCAAAGGAGTAAAATATGATTTTGATGATAAGAAGATTTTGAATGAAATGTTTCAGTTACTGGAAAAATGAAAATGGTTGAAAGTTGAAGGACTGATGTTGCAGAAAGCAAACACAAAACCTAAAACACAAAACCCAAAACAGAATTTATGTTGTATCACATTTTTAACTGGCTTGCTAAAGAAGGTTTCCGCTTCCCGGGAATCAATCTTTTTCAGTTCATCACCTTCAGGGTAATGCTGGCAATGATATTGAGCCTGGTGATAACAACGGTGTACGGTAAAAAATTGATTAGGTTTTTGCAGAAAAAGCAATTGGGCGAATCGGTTCGAGATCTTGGCCTGGCCGGGCAAAATGAAAAGAAGGGAACGCCAACCATGGGCGGTATAATTATCCTGCTGGCTATTTTAATACCAACGCTGTTGCTGGCTAACCTCGATAAAGTTTATATACGCCTGATGTTGTTGTGTACGGTTTGGTTAGGCGCAATTGGGTTTATTGATGACTATTTAAAGATAAGGTCAAAGCGAATTGCGCAGGCGAAAGGTATAGCCTATAAAAAAAACGATAGTGACGGTTTGGCTGGAAGGTTTAAAATTTTTGGACAGGTAATGCTGGGTATTATAGTTGGAGCCACACTTTACTTTACTCCAAGTGTTATTGTAGAAAGAGAAATCCCTAGGTCTAATGTCCAGTTTGTAAAAGATTCACTTTTAAACAGGGGAGAAAGATTGATGAGTGATTCTTTTCATATAGTGAACCTAGATGGTAAGGATCACATTTTCGCAAAAGTGAAAACACCGATTACAACCATCCCGTTTGTAAAGAACCATGAGTTCAACTATGCAAGACTTTTGCCAAAAAACTGGGAAGGGTATGCATACATACTTTATATCATCATTGTAATATTGATTGTAACAGCAGTAAGTAATGGTGCCAATATTACCGATGGCCTGGATGGTTTGGCAACCGGTGTAAGTGCTATCATCGGTATTTGCCTGGGCATATTTGCATACGTAAGTGGTAATATAAAATTTGCTGAGTATCTGAATATCATGTACATACCAAACCTGGGCGAACTGTCAATTTTTATTGCGGCATTTGTGGGTGCCTGTATCGGCTTTCTGTGGTACAATGCTTATCCGGCACAGGTTTTCATGGGCGATACAGGTAGCCTTGCATTGGGCGGCATCATTGCGGCACTGGCAATTATTGTTCGTAAAGAATTGCTGATACCTATTTTTTGTTTTGTGTTTTTGGTAGAGAATTTAAGTGTGATGATACAGGTTGGCTATTTCAAATATACCAAGCGAAAGTATGGCGAGGGGCGGCGTGTGTTTTTAATGAGTCCGCTGCATCATCACTATCAAAAGTTGGGGTATCACGAAAGCAAAATTGCTGTACGTTTTTGGATCATAACAATATTAAGTGTGGTTTTGGCAATAGTAACGCTGAAACTGCGATAAAAAATTTTGGAAAACCAAACTGGCAGAAAAGCCAAGTTTTTCATGATCACTAATATCCTGTATAAAAACAACCAATTCAAGCTGATTGAAAACTTTGACCTATTAAATTCTATGCTGTTGAAGAACCATTTTTTAGAAGTTTAGGTTGAATTGTTTAATAAGCAAACCATTAAATTCTATGCTGTTGAAAGACCTTTTTTACTTCACTAAAGAAGTAAAAACACTGTAATTGAAATGAATAAAAAATTAGTCATACTGGGTGCTGGCGAAAGCGGGGTAGGTACAGCCTTGCTTGCAAAGCAAAGAGGGTATGATGTGTTTGTAAGTGATGGTTCTTTCATCAAAGACCATTACCGAATGGAATTGCAGTTGAATGAAATTGAATTTGAAGAATCACAACATTCAATTGAAAGAATTTTAAGTGCTGATGAAGTAATGAAGAGCCCGGGCATTCCCGAAAAAAATGAATTGGTAAAGCAGATTCGTGCAAAAGGAATTAATGTGATCAGCGAAATAGAATTTGCATACCGTTATAAAGGCGCCAGTAAAATTATTGCCATTACAGGCAGTAACGGTAAAACAACAACAACAGCTTTGACCTATCACATATGCAAAGCGGGTGGTGCAGATTGCGCCATGGTTGGTAATATCGGATTTTCTTTTGCCAAACAGGTGGCTGTAGAGCCAAAGGAATTATATGTGGCTGAAATAAGTTCTTTTCAATTGGATGATATAAAAACATTCAGGCCTGATGTGGCGGTACTTACAAACATAACAGAAGATCACTTAGATAGATACGATTACAAATTTGCGAATTACATCAGCAGTAAATACCGGGTAGCTATGAACCAGCAGCCGGAAGATGTTTTTATTTATAATCTGGATGACGCAGTTACTGCGAAAACAATAAATAATTATCCCATTAAATCAACACTAGCCCCCATTACCATGAGTAAACAACTGCCACAGGGTGCCTATTTGCAGAACGCAAAAATGCACTTAAAATGGAAAAGCGAAGAGATGCAGATGAGTATTGAAGACTTTGCTATAAAGGGCAAGCACAATCAATATAACAGTATGGCTGCAAGCCTGGCTGCTACGGCCGTTGATATCCGTAAGGAAAAAATAAGAGAGGCTTTGCAGACTTTTGAAAGCCTGGAGCATAGAATGGAAACGGTGACAACTATAAAGAACGTAGAATTTATTAACGACAGTAAAGCAACCAACGTTAACAGCACCTGGTTTGCTTTGGAGAGTATGGAAAAACCTGTGATACTCATTTTGGGTGGTGTTGATAAAGGCAATGATTATTCCTTGCTTAAAGAGTTGGTTAAAGAGAAAGTAAAAGCCATTGTTTGTATGGGAACGGAGAACAGAAAAATACATGAAGCATTTGGTGAAATTGTTTCATTGATGGTGAATACAGAAAATGCAAAAGATGCGGTACAATCCGCATTTCATTTTGCCAGCAAAGGCGATGTGGTTTTATTAAGCCCGGCCTGCGCTAGTTTTGATCTGTTTAAAAATTATGAGGACAGAGGTAATCAGTTTAAGCAGGCGGTGAAGGAGTTGTAAAAGGCCCCCTCTATCTCCCCCGAAAGGGGAGGAAAAGTAGAAGATTAGTGCATAGAAAAAAGCGTATCAAATTAATAAATGAAACATAAAAATTAAAACTGCCAACTTCCAGTTCCCTCTCCTTTGGAGAGGGGTTGGGGTGAGGCCGGGTAACATGTCAGAAGAAGTAAACATAAGATCATTTTTTACACCTAACATAAGTAACATGGGTGGCAACCTGGTAAGCAAGACCAAGGGCGATCGTGTTATTTGGGGTATTGTAATTATTCTTACGTTGGTTAGTTTGCTTGTTGTGTATAGTAGTACAGGTTCATTAGCATATAAATACAGCCGCAGCACCGAGAGTTACCTGTTCAAACAATTTGGTTTTATTGTACTGGGTGTACTGATCATTTATTTTGCACACCGTGTCAATTATACCATCTATTCAAGAATAGCTTTGCCTTTATTTATTCTTTCTGTTTTATTGCTGATCTATACATTGTTTTTTGGCCAAACATTAAATGCCGGTACAAGATGGATAAAGTTGCCTGTCATCAACATGACTTTTCAAACTTCGGATCTTGCAAAGCTTTCGCTGTTTATGTATTTAAGCAGGCAGTTAAGCCGTAAGCAGGCGGTAATAAAAGATTTTAAAAAAGGATTTCTGCCAATTATTACTCCCGTTGCAATTGTATGTGTATTAATTGTTCCTGCTAATCTTTCTACAGCTTTGCTTATTGGAGGAACCAGTATTCTTATTATGTTTATCGGCCGTGTAAGTACTAAACATATTTTACTCACTATTGGCGTCATATCAATACCGGTTTTGATTTTATTTTCGGTTGCAGTAGGTACCTATGATAAAGTAGAACATCGTGCAAAGGATATACCGGCAATATTTTCTGTTGGACGTGTACCAACCTGGATAGGCCGTATTCAAACATTCATGTACAGCAGTAAAGAAGATGCCAACGAAAAATTGTTCCAGATAAACCAGGCAAAGATTGCCATTGCAAAAGGCAGTTGGTTTGGTCTTGGCCCCGGTAACAGCCAGGCACGTAATTTTTTACCGCACTCTTACAGCGATTTTATTTTTGCGATCATATTAGAGGAGTATGGGTTGTTTGGCGGAATATTTATGGTGTTTATTTATTTGCTGTTTTTATACAGATGTATCAGATTATATCGTAAGTGCCCTTATGCATTTGGAGCTTTTTTGGCGCTGGCTTTAAGTTTTATGCTGGTAATACAAGCTATAGCAAATATGGGTGTTAACGTAAATATTTTTCCAAACACTGGTGTAACATTGCCACTGGTGAGTATGGGAGGCAGTAGCTTTTTATTTACCTGCTTATCCATTGGTATTATTTTAAGTGTGGCAAGAAATGTTGAGCAGCTGGAAGGTGCGGCCTTACCTGCTAAAGAAGCAGCTGTTGAGGGTAAGATAATGAAGCCTGTGTAAATGTATCAGTAACAAATGGAAGCAAAGCATAGAATAATTATAGCGGGCGGCGGAACGGGGGGACATATTTTTCCGGCGATTGCAATAGCAAATGCCATTTTAAAACAGCAGCCGCAAACTGAAATTTTGTTTGTGGGTGCTAAAGGAAAAATGGAAATGGAAAAGATACCGCAGGCAGGTTTTAAAATTGAGGGATTGGATATTGCGGGATTTAACAGAAGTTCTTTGATAAAAAATGTTGGATTACCGGTTAAGCTTTTAAAAAGTTTTTTTCAGGTACGCAGGATTTTAAAGTCTTTTAAACCAACAGCTGTAATTGGTGTAGGTGGATATTCCAGTTTTCCGGTATTAAGACTGGCACAGTCAAATGGCGTTCCCACTTTCATCCATGAGAGTAATTCTTTTGCAGGTAAGGCAAATATGATGCTGGGAAGAAAAGCCACAAAGATTTTTGTTGCCAGTGATGGAATGGAAAAATTCTTTCCGGCCAATAAAATTATGGTAGTCGGAAATCCTGTAAGAGCAAGCATTTCAAAAAGTGCTGTTACAAGAGAAGAAGGAGTTGAATTTTTTGGATTGGATCCCGCAAAAAAAACAGTGTTGTCGGTTGGAGGAAGTTTGGGTGCTAAAAGTATTAATGAAGCGCTGCATAAAAACCTGGATCTTTTTGAGCAGGAAAATCTGCAATTGATATGGCAAACCGGCAAGCCCTATGTAGATAAAGGAAAAAACGCAGCAAATGGTAAATCAAATATCTGGGTAGAAGATTTTATTAACCGGATGGAATTTGCATATGCAGCGGCAGACCTGGTAATAAGCAGAAGCGGTGCAATGGCAATTGCTGAATTATGCGTAATGAAAAAAGCGGTGATTTTTGTTCCTTTTCCTTTTGCAGCCGAAGATCACCAGACGGTAAATGCACAAAATTTAGTTAATAAAAATGCAGGGATAATGATTAAAGATGGCGCAGCGTTAACCATGTTGGTCCCGTCAATCATCGCATTATCAAAAGATGAAAACAAGCAACAGGAATTAAAGAGCAATATCAGTAAACTGGGTATTACAAATGCTGATGAAATTATTGCAACAGAAATTTTGAAACTGATTTAGAAATGGAGATTAAGGATATAAAAAGAGTTTATTTTTTGGGCATCGGGGGTATTGGCATGAGCGCATTGGCAAGGTATTTTAATGAGAGAGGCGCTGCAGTAAGTGGTTATGATAAAACCGAAACGGTTTTAACAAAAAGGCTTTCTGCAGAGGGAATAAAAATTCATTACGAAGACGATATTGAGTTCATTGACAAAGCAGCTGAATTAGTAGTTTATACACCGGCAGTTCCAAAGGATCACAAAGAACTGAATTATTTTTTGCAAAATAATTATGAGCTGGTTAAACGGAGTGAAGTGTTGGGAGCAATTACAAACAGCTCTTACAGTATTTGCATTGCAGGCACACATGGTAAAACAACAACCAGTACCATGGTTGCACATATATTGCGGCACAGTGGGTATGGTTGTAATGCTTTTTTGGGTGGAATTGCCGTGAACTACAATTCAAACTTCTGGAGTAATAAAAAAAATGTGAGTGTAGTAGAAGCAGATGAGTACGACAGAAGTTTTTTGAAATTGAGCCCCGATGTGGCAATCATCAGTTCTATGGATCCTGATCACCTGGATATCTACGGCACTGCCGAAAATATGGAGCAGGCATTCATAGATTTTTCGGCAAGGATAAAACCCGAAGGTTTGTTGCTGAGTAAATACGGACTTAAAAGAACAGGTGATCTGAAAGCCCATGAACATCTTACATTTCATTTAAAAAACGAAAATGCAAGTGTATATTCGGCTAACATAAAAATGAAAAGGGGCAGCTACCAGTTTGATGTGCTGATGCAATATTGGGAGTTAAAAAATGTGCTGTTAAATATGGGCGGACTGCATAATATTGAGAATATGATTGCAGCAATTTCGGTGGCACATTACCTGGAAATTGACAATGATAAAATACGGGATGCAGTTGCAGCTTTTAAGGGTGTAAAAAGAAGGTTTGAATACATCATCAAAAATGATGAACAGGTTATGGTAGATGATTATGCACATCATCCGGAAGAGTTAAGGGCATTGTTAACGGGTGCAAAGGATCTGTTTCCGGAAGTGAAATGCACGGTGATCTTTCAACCGCATCTGTACAGCCGCACAAGGGATTTTGCGGATGGCTTTGCAGAAACACTTGACCTGGCTGATGAAGTGATACTGTTGCCCATTTATCCGGCAAGAGAGTTGCCGATGGAAGGAGTAACCAGCGAAATGGTTTTAAATAAAATGAAAATTGATAATAAACAGGTGTTGGATAAAGCAGCTGTACTGGAATGGATAAAGAATAATAAAACAGAATTATTAATTACAGCCGGTGCCGGTGATATTGATACACTGGTTGAACCAATAAAAAAGATATTGAATAATAAGTTTGAAAATTAAGATACGATACAGTTTTAAAAGCATTATGCATGCAACCCTTTGGATTGTGCTGGGCGGAGCTACGGTTTTTTTATTGGCATCGGGTATCAAAAGCAAGGGTGCACATCAATGTAAAGGAGTTGAAATTAATATTCATGGTGTAAGCAATAATTTTTTTGTAGATAAAAAAGATATTCTCAATTCCATTGAGGTAAGTGAATCGGCCAACCCGGTTGGTAAGGCCACGGGCTCTTTTAATTTAAAAAAAATGGAAGCCGAACTGGTAAAAAATGTCTGGATAAAATCGGCAGAACTGTTCTTTGATAATAATGAAATATTGAAAGTGATGGTGCATGAACGTGAACCTATAGCCAGGATTTTTACAACAGGCGGTACAACCTTTTATATTGACAATGATTTAACCATGCTGCCATTGAGTGATAAGTTTTCAGCGAGGTTACCGGTATTCACCAGCTTTCCTTCCGATAAAAAAATATTATCAAAAGCCGATAGTAGTTTGTTGGGAGGTATAAAAACTATCAGTCTTGCGTTGCAAAAAGATTCTTTTAGTATGGCCATGATAGATCAGGTTGATATAACTGCGCAGCGCATGTTTGAGATGATTCCGAAAATAGGAAATCAGCTTATTGTATTTGGCGATGCAAGTGATGTTGATACCAAGCTGGAAAAACTAAAGCTATTTTATAAAGAGATTATGGTTAAGGCTGGCTGGAATAATTACAGTGTGATTAATGTGCAGTACAAAAATCAGGTTGTTGCAAAAAGAAAAGGGGCAGAAGATATTGCTGCAGATTCATTGCGCTCACTGCAAATCATGCAAATGCTGGCCGCTAAAACACAGCAACAGGCAAATGATTCTTTGCAGATTATTCAGCCTGATAATAACCACAACACGGTTGATAGTACTATGATACAGCAATCAATTCAAAGGGATGATAATGATGAATTGGGTGGCGTTGCTGAAACGAGGAATGCAGTGATGATGCCAGCCACACTGCCTGTTACAAATAGAACTAAACCGGTACCAGTGAAACAGGAGGCAAAACCAATTACAAAACCGGTGCAAAAACCGGCTGTAATAAAGAAGCCTGTAACAATACCAAAGGCAGTTATGCAAAATAAAAACGATTACTAATACTCATATAAATAAACAAACACAACACAAAACATAATCTTTATGAATCAGGAACAACCCATCATCGTAGGTCTCGACATCGGCACAACAAAAATTGCTGCCATTGCCGGACGTAAAAATGAGTACGGCAAGCTGGAAATACTTGGCTTTGGCCGTGCAAACAGTAATGGTGTACAACACGGTATGGTGTTGAACATTGATCAGACAATAAAAGCTATTGAAATGGCTTTAAAGAACTGCTACGACAGCAACCCAACCCTGGAGATAGGAGAAGTGTATGTTGGTATTGCAGGTCATCATATAAAAAGTTTGCAAACCCGTGGCGATATTGTTCGCCAGAGTATTGAAGAAGAAATACGACAGGAAGAAATTGACAGGCTGATTGCTGATCAGTACCGCACATACATTCCTGCCGGGGATCAGATAATTGATGTGATACCACAGGAATTTACAGTAGATAATTTTCAGAATATTCCAAACCCAATTGGTTACAGCGGAGTAAAAGTGGGTGCTAATTTTCATATCATCACCGGCGATAAAAATGCGATAAGAAATATCAACCGCAGTGTGGATAAAGCTGGGTTGATAACAAAAGACCTGGTGTTGCAACCATTGGCATCGGCTGCCGCCGTAATGTGCGATCAGGATCTTGAAGCCGGAGTTGCCATTGTTGATATTGGTGGTGGCACAACCGACCTGGCTGTTTTTTATGAAGGTATTTTAAAACATACTGCCGTAATTCCGTTTGGTGGCGAAAACATTACCAACGACATTAAAAACGGTTTGGGTGTTTTAAAAACACAGGCCGAGCAAATGAAAATTCAGTTTGGCAGTGCCCTGAGCGATGAAGCAAAAGCAAATGCATTTATTACCATACCAGGTTTACGGGGAATGGCGCCAAAAGAAATTTCTGTTAAAAATCTGGCATCAATTATACAGGCCCGTATGAGTGAGATCATGGATTTTGTAACATATCATTTAAAACAGGTTGGGTTGGATACAAGATTGCTAAATGGTGGTGTAATACTTACAGGTGGTGGATCTCAACTGAAACATTTAATTCAGTTAACAGAATATGTTACCGGTTTAAATGCAAGAATAGGATATCCTAATGAGCATTTAGCAGGTGGACATATTGATGAGCTTGCCAAACCAATGTACAGCACCTGTATTGGTTTAATATTGAAAGGCTACAATGATTACGAAAATAAGAACAAACAATTTGAAGAGCAATTTAGGAGGGTAGAAATACCAGGCTCTTTACAGCAGCAACCGGTTGATGAAACACTGGATGTTGTTGAAGAAAGCGGTTCTGTAAAAGTTAAGCAACGTAAATCGCTTAAGAATTTTATGGATGGATTTAAGAATGGTTTGATTGATTTGTTTAAGGAAGAGGAGGATGCTAAGTTGTAAGGCCCCCTTTATCTCCCCCGAAGGGGGAGGAAATGGAGGAGATATTTGAGAAGATAAAAGAGGAAATAAAGTGCAACAAAAAAGAAAGAATACTTTGATTTAAAAACTGCTAAATACCAGTTCCCTCTCCTTTGGAGAGGGGTTGGGGTGAGGCTCATTAATTAATAAACGCAGCGTTGTAAAATGCCGGCGTTACTAAAAAAAAACTATGATACATTTTGATTTGCCTAAAGATCAATCATCCATCATCAAGGTAATTGGTGTGGGCGGCGGCGGAAGCAATGCGGTAAACCACATGTTTTCGCAAAATATCGAAGGTGTGAATTTTATCATCTGCAATACAGATGCACAGGCCATTGCGCAAAGCAAAGTGCCTAATAAAATTCAGCTTGGGCCGCATTTAACACAAGGCCTTGGTGCCGGAGCCAATCCTGAAATTGGCCGCCAGGCAACAGAGGAAAGCCTGGAAGAGATAAAACGCATCCTGGAAGTGAATACCAAAATGGCATTCATAACTGCCGGTATGGGCGGCGGTACAGGTACCGGCGGGGCACCGATACTTGCAAAAATCTGTAAAGACCTGGGCATTCTTACCGTTGGTATTGTTACCACACCTTTTGCTTACGAAGGCAAAAAAAGAATTGCCCAGGCTGAAGAAGGGGTGATGTTGTTGAAAAATCATGTTGATACTTTATTGGTGATCAGTAATGATAAATTGCGCCACCAGTTCGGCAATTTAAAAATGAAAGAAGCTTTTGCAAAAGCTGATAATGTTTTGGCAACTGCTGCAAAATGTATTACAGATGTAATTAACAGTACCGGCCAGATTAATGTGGATTTTGCGGATGTATGCACTGTAATGATAAATGGAGGTGTTGCCATTTTAGGAAGTGCTGCAGAAGAAGGCGAAAACAGGGCGCAAATGGCAATTGAAAATGCCATTAACTCACCATTACTGAACGATAGTGATATCCGTGGTGCTAAGTGGATATTGATCAACATCAATTCTGCCGAAGGCGAACATGAATTTACCATGGATGAAGTGGAAATTATTCAAGACTATTTGATTAGCCAGGCTGGTGAAGGAACCGATGTTATTTTGGGTTTGGGATACGATAATACACTGGGCGGAAAGATCGGCATCACATTAATTGCAACAGGTTTTGATCATAAAGATCCTTTTGAGAAAAAAACAGAAATAAAAGCCGAGCAAAAAGATGAAAAAATTGTAATGACTTTGGAGATGCCGGTTAAAGAAGAAAAGAAAATAGTACAACAACCGGTATTGCAATTTGAAGACAGTTCGACTTCGCTCACTGCTGAAGATGAAGAGGCAGAGATTGCTGAAATAACGGAGCAGCCTGCATTACAGGCGGAAGTGGATGAGATGATGCCTGTTTTACAAGAAGCAACTGAAGAGGTACCCTTGGTGGAATTACCAAGTAAAATTACTGGGGATAAATTGGATGAAGTACCTGTGTTTTTTGAAATATCTTCGGCCACGGATCAAATACCAATAATTCAATTTGATATCCCACAAAGTCCTCCTCCCGTTGATAAACCAGCAAAAGTTCAAAAAGAAGTTGATGTAATCAATAAAGATGCTAGCACCCCTCCTTCGTCTGGAGGGTACCTGGCTAAACCTGCACATATTTATGTGGAGGAGAAGCCAAAACCAGAATCCAATTCGATTGATGAGCTACTACCGGTGCAGGAAAATAAACAGGAAGACGAACCTGTAATTGAAATGCAGTTGGTAGTCAAATCCCATCAAGCGGCGGAGGAGGAGCAACATGTACAACCAGCTCAGCCCATCATGATTTCCGATGTTGAGGAGCCTGCCATGCAGGACGAAACAGAGGATCTTCGGCGCAGGGCCATGGATCGGATTGCAAAACTGCGTAACCTGTCGTTCAACATTAACGCAGCCGATCCTAACAATGAGTTTGAAACGGTGCCTGCTTACCTTCGCCGCAACATGGAATTACACAATTCCATTGCCGATGTTGAAAGTTTTTACAGTAACTATACTGTAAAAACAGATGAAAACAACCAGGCAGAAATAAGTACACTTAACAGTTTTCTGGAAGGCAAAAAGCCTGATTAAATAATTATAGCTGCCAGGATGGTTCTGGCAGTTTTGCAGGACGTTTGTGTTTGTAATTATGAGTAACAAAGCCCCCGGTTTAACCAGGGGCTTCGTCTTATACAAAGGTATTTCATTAATTTTTTGTGCTGTCTGTTTTGGCCGGAGTAAGCAATGGCGGTGGTGCTATAGCTGCCGGCGAAGTGGTAGTTGAAACTGTTGCAGGCGCTGGTTTGCTGTTTAATGGTGCGCCAACGGCAATGTCGCAGCGATGGCCAGGCTCTCCATGAGGCGGATTCATACCGGGCGCCGTTTTTATTTTGTTGGCAACTTCCGTCATGGTAACCTGTTGTGGTTGTCCCCTTACGGTTGTTCCGGTTGTTGTTGCAGGGGCCGGCTTGCTATTCAAAGGCGCACCCACAGCTATATCGCAGCGATGGCCTGGTTGACCATGAGGTGGGTTCATACCCGGTGCTGTAAGCTGCACAGGTGTTTGGACCGGTGTCATTACCACATTACTTTGCCCGGCTTTCGGGTTAACCATTACTGGCTTCCCTCCTGGGATTGTTACGGGGCTTCCCTGCTGGATCTGCATATTTGACGGCATGTTTACAGGCATTGCTGTATTAGCTTGCACGGTTGTAGTATTGGCTGCAGCTTTTTGCTCCGCCGCCGCTTTTTCTTCGGCAGTAGGCATAATTGATTTGTCAACATACTCTTTGTTATCGTCTCCGGCGCAGGAAGCAAGGCCAATCAGTGCCAGCAAAGAGGCAACAGTGTATAATTTCAATTTCATGGTGGAGGTTTTTTTTATTTGCAATTTAGGGCATTTGTGAGAAAGGTAAAATTGAAAGTATAAATAAAATCTGATAATTTGTAAACGCAAAATCTTAAAATTTAATCACCTAAGTCCCCAACTGCACCGCTTTCTGCATCGCCTGGTATCGCTTATCCCATTTTGCCATATCGCCGTTCAGACCGTCATCAATATGCACCGGGTCTTTGGCATTAAATTGTCCGCCCCAACGCAAACCTTTATCATCAATGATTGATTTTATAAAACGTTTCACCGGCTCAGGTACATTGGGATATTTGCCCAGCATCACAGAATTGGCACTCTTGGTTTTATTATCGTAAATCACATTCATATCTATGGCATGGCCTGCCATGTGATTGCTGCGGGTGGCCGGTTTTACAATAGCGCCGGCAACATTGGAAGAGGTACGGAAAGAACTGGTAACATGAATGAAAACATCTGCCTGTTCAGCAAAAGCATTTAGCTTATCAAGTGCCGTAACAAATTCAATATCTGCACGGCAAGGGCTGCCCTGAAAACGGCTGGCCTCGTACAATACCAATGGCGACTTATCGGCGGGCAAATTATTTTTTGCCTGTTCGGCCCAACTGCTCCCGTAAAAAGTGCTAATGTCTTTCAGCATCTGGTCAATCAGTGGGCGGGTTAACAGGTCCCCGTCAGCATCGTTAATACCATTCTTTTTTGCATACGCAATAAATGCCTTGCGTGTGCCATCACCATACATACCATCTGCACCAAACTTTGCAAAATTCAGCAATACACCAAATCCCAGTTCATTCAGCAATGTTTGCACAGCCGTGATGCTCATTTTGGTTCCTTTGGAAATAAATTTCTTTGTACGCAAATCGGATTGGCTGATGCTCCACAACAGATACATAGATGAAAGAAAATCGTGCCGCTGTATTATGAGTCTGGCCATCTTTACCGAAACAGTTTTACCATCAGATGCAACTTTATTCTTTACTGCAAAAGCCGCCAGGGCATCAGTTGTTGCCTGACCATAATCTCCATCTGCCTGAAACTTATCAAACTGCAATTCATTTTTAAAACCCAGTTCAAATAAGACCCGCTGCAGGTCGGTTATCAATGCTTTGCTTTTGCTGCTACGAAATAGAACTTTGCTGATATCACCCTGGGCCAATGCTGCTTCTAAGTGAGTTGCTTCGTCCATAATTATAAGTTTAATTGAAGGTTAATTTTTACTGAATTAAATATAAAAATAATATTGCAGTAAAGCAAGTGCTGTTTTTTTTAAAGCGGCAAATAAAAGCAGCCTCTTTTTTTATTTACCTTTCATCACTACATTGCATCTATGAAAAAAACTGTTTTAATTACAGGTGCAACATCCGGCATTGGCCAGGCTTGCGCCATTAAATTTGCATCTGCACAAAATGACGTAATAATAACCGGACGCCGCAATGAAAAATTACTTGAATTAAAACTGCAACTGGAAAAAGAATATGGGGTTAATGTGCTCACCTTATGTTTTGATGTGCGGGACCGCCAGGCCGTGAATGCTGCTTTTGCATCCCTGCCGGTTGGGTGGCAAAAAATTGATGTGCTTGTTAATAATGCAGGCCTGGCTTTGGGTAAGGATAGTTTTGAAGATGCTGATATGGATGATTGGGAAACGATGCTGAACAGCAATGTACATGGCCTGTTGTATGTATCCAAAGCAGTTTTGCCGTATATGCTGCCGCATAAAAAAGGACATATTGTAAACATAGGGTCAATTGCAGGTAAGGAAGTGTATGAAAAAGGCAATGTTTATTGCGCCAGCAAATTTGCCGTAGATGCCATAACAAAAGCCATGCGTATTGACCTGTTGAAAAATAATATTAAAGTTACCGGCATACATCCCGGTGCTGTTGAAACCGAATTTTCACTGGTTCGTTTTAAGGGGCAGGAGCAAACTGCCAAAGCAGCCTATACGGGTTTAACCCCATTAACGGGTCAGGACATTGCCGACACGGTATTTTACTGCGTAGATTTACCTGAACATGTATGTATAAATGACCTGGTAATTACCTGTACACAGCAGGCTGATGTACATTACTTTAATAAAAATCTATAAAAATTGTCCTGAAAATTTAAAATTTCCTAATTATTAAAGTTGGTACAATAATTGTTTTCATAAGCCGTTATCAATTAGTAAAGAAGCTATCGTACGTGTTTAATTTACAGTAGCTTTATTTGATTGGCAGTATTGTTCAAATATCCGTTATCCTTTTTTGACTATTTAAGTTTATGAAAAACCTTTTACGCTTATCAGTATTTATTGGAATTTTTCTCATCAGTTTAAATACTGTAGCTCAGGATGTTATTCGTCAACAACCCTGCATGTCTCCCACAATTTTACAGCAGGCCGACAGCATGAAACTTTTACTGGCAAAGCAGGGCTTTATGGTGGTTAAAGAAGCCAGCATGCAAATGGTAAGTGAATACGAGATGCCTGTTATTGTTCCTTTAACTGAGGGAGCGTGGTACCAGTTTGTTTTTATCGGCGATGTCAGTTCCAGATTATATGAAGTGCGGATGTACGACTGGAATGAAAAGCAGGTTGTTTATCAAAAGAAATACTGGGGCGATGTGGATGGCAATGTAATCAGCTATTCTTATATCCCTCAATTTTCGGAGTTTCATATGATTAAACCTGTTCAGGTAAATAAGAAGAAAAAAGAGGTCTGCGGCTATGTAATGCTGCTGAAAAAAGTAAAGTAAAGCCAGTGCTTGGTTATACCTAAAAGTCCTTCCTGATAAGTCCGGAGGGATTTTTTATTTCCCCTGCGGGGAATTGGGTTTGCCATCCCGATAGCAATCTGCAGCACGGAAAGCACGGAAAGGAAATACATAGATGTGTTTCTATTGAAAGGATTAAAATTTAGTAAATAATATTTCATGTGGGATTTTAAACCTTAAAAATGGGGTTTCCTCATTTTATATTTTGAAGAATTTATGATCAGCCGGTAAAAGAAGTTTTAATACTTTTTAACAACCCCACTTCCTTACTATCCGCAAAACACCAAAGAAGAAAAGATTTAATTTTAAGAGTGCCAGTATGCGGGTGTAAGTTCTTTTATACGCCAGGATTTCATGCAGCCGCACATTAGCCGGGCTATGAAGATTTCGACGGAACAGCAAGTGTTGCCGGGGGTGTTTGGGCGGGGTCTAAAAGTTTTTTTATGTCCTTAAGGCTGCTGCAATGTTACACTTCCAGGCACTCTAAATACTTTATTACTTTGCACAATGATACTTGCTCCAGAAAGGATAGTTTGATTTATGTCCAACACACATTCCCCACCAAGTATCGGGTCTATAATAATCTGGATGCCGCTAGGCAACGTGGCGGGTGGAATCGCATAATTCAACCAATTGGCGGCATCACTCCAGTTGCCATTACCTGTAAATGTGTAAATGGGCTGCAAATCAGGAGGTCGGGAAACATAGATGTAAGCTGTGTCTTTAAACCCTTTGTATTCAAAAATTATATGCGTAGTACCTGTGTCTTTTGTCACAAATTGATAAGTAGTGGAATCAAAACGAACAACATTAATATCTGCAATTGTTTTAGTTAAAGAATCAATATCAAAATTCAAAGTACCAACCAAATTATTATACTGTGGTTGAAAGCTTATA
Organism: Chitinophagales bacterium; assembly: GCA_038328115.1. Taxonomy (GTDB): domain Bacteria; phylum Bacteroidota; class Bacteroidia; order Chitinophagales; family Chitinophagaceae; genus Ferruginibacter. The sequence continues at coordinate 106 of JBBQLS010000015.1, read as the reverse complement.
TTAAAGTATTGTTGTTTGTTTAAAATCTGTGTATGTGGCGAAATATAAAAACCCGTAAGTGTGCTATTACATTTTACATTAAGCATTATTGAATCATAATGATTAA
>JBBQLS010000014.1:0-36450 GCA_038328115.1 Chitinophagales bacterium | reverse complement strand
TTTGCCGGGAAGGCGGTAAGACGGGATTGAAAACGTCTGATCGGCTTTCCGGCATTTTTATCTCATGTGCTTTTCTATTCGTTTATCAACAAACTAAACTCCGCTAAAGTTTTAATGTCCAGTTTAGGGAAACTGTTATTTTTTCAGTCTAACAATATCTGAATCGTTACTCACCCGATAATCTGCATTGTAAGAAAGATAAGCATTAATGAATTTATTATCATCTTCATCTATACAAAGTTTAAAATCAAAATAAGGGCTGGAAAGTTCAATATTTGATGCCCTAATAATACGGGCCAATAAATTTTCTGTAACCTCAGCACCCCATTTCTCGAAGAAAATTTCCTCATATTCCAGTAATATTTCGGTAGAAAGACAAAGTATAAATTTACTTTTCAAAAAAGCATCAAACACATTTCGATAAAGTGATTTTTTCCAATACAGCTAATGAAACAATTTGTGTCGAGGATTATTTTCATTTATTCCATAGCCTTTTCTGTGAGATTATGAACTGTGGGTGTGCCTTTGCTCATTAAGCCATCCTTCATAAACCTGGGCGTTAAAATTATTTTTTTCTTCTGCGGATTCTATTGCTTCATCCAGTTTCTTTTCCAGGTAATAATTAATAAGGGAGTCCAGCTCCTGAACTTTATCTTCAGAATGTATGTACTGCAGGCTTTTCAGCAGGTTCAACTGTAGTTTATTAAGTTTATCTGCTTGTTCCATATTTTAAAGTTACAGATTTTTCACCAAAACGTCTTCCGCCTTCCCGGCGTAAAATTATTTACACCAACTCTATCACCGTTATTTCCGCCAAAACCCCTACCCTGCCAGGGTATCCAATAAAACCATAACCAGGGTTAACATACAGTTTTTGTTTACCGTCTTCATACAGGCCATGCCATTGCTTGTACATGTATTGTACGGGGCTCCATTTAAAACCGGGTATCTCCACACCAAACTGCATACCATGTGTGTGGCCGCTTAAGGTAAGGTCCACATCGGGGTAAGTTGGTTTTACCTGGCCATCCCAATGGCTGGGGTCGTGGCTCATCAGTATTTTAAAAGGATATTTTTCCGTGCCGGGGTGTGCCAAATCCATACGGCCATGCTTGGGAAAACGAGCTTTGTTGCTCCAGTTCTCAATACCCATCAAGGCAATTTCTTCTCCGCCTTTTTCAAGTACCACATGCTCGTTCATCAATAATCTCCATCCAAGATCGGCATGCACTTTTTTAAGATTCTCCAGGTTTTGATCCTTGCTTACACCTTTATATGGCCAGCCTACATAATCCCCATAATCATGGTTGCCCAAGGTACTGTACACACCCATGGGCGCCTTTATCTTGTTAAACACATTCATATACTCTTCCATTTCGGTTGCACGGTCGTTTACAATATCGCCGGTAAATAAAATAATGTCTGGCTTTTCGTTCAGTATTTTTTCAACACCATGCGACACTGCTTTTTTATCAGTAAAACTACCGCTGTGTATATCGCTTATGTGTACAATTTTAAGACCTTTAAATGCAGCAGGTAAATTATCGTAGGACAGTTGAATCCTCTTAACCTGGTAATTGTATTTATTGCTGAAACCGTATAACAGGCTTCCGAACAAAGTGCCACCGGCTGCAAGGCCCAGCCAGCTTAAGAATGTGGAACGGGTGATACCATCGCCATCAACCGCTTCAGGAGCATAGTAAGGTTTTGATGTTCTTCCTACAATCCACTGTAGGGCTCGTCGCACATCATCCACCAAAAAGAAAATAATAGCCACCAGTTTAGCCATGAACAGGCCAATGAAAGTAGCAAACAGGTAAGTCCTGAATCTCTTACCCATAAAACTCTGCTCGGTAAAAACAAACAGTAAAAAACAAATGATAGCAACGGCTGATAATGTCCAGTACACCGAGTAAATGATCATTTTTAATTTAGGCGATGCAGATTGGCTAACTGCTTTAATAGCCTGGAAAATATAGGTATCCATTAAAAGCAAAATAGCAACAACAACAAGAACGCCTATCGGCGTACGGAGAGCATGCATAATCAGGGTTTTGTGTGTTTTGTTTGATGTTGGGGAGTTATAGCAGCCCAGGAAATAAATTCGTCTAATTGCTGGTTGATGGCTTTAAGCGTGCTTTTGTCAATAATTTTTCCCTCGCTGTCAACCACGCTGTTTACAACTGAGATAGGAAGCTTATTAGGATGTACCGTTATCTTTAAATAATTCAGCACATCTGCCAAATGATCCATCCCACGCAGATTGCCCGCCTTGCCGGTTGCCACACCCGTAAGCAGCGCTTTTTTATGAAACCATATTTCGTGAGACCGGCTGTTATCAAACAGCAATTTTAAAACTCCCGGAAAACTGCCATTGTATTCAGGTGAGATGATGATGAAATGACTGCTGGGTATCAGAATTTCATTTTCAATTTTTTCAAAAGCTGCATCATATTGTAACAAGTGTACATCCTCTAAAGAAAATATCCCCGCTTCAATTCCTTTTTGTTGCAGCAAAAGCTGGTATTCCCGGGTAATTTTGTAGGTATTGCTGTATTTCCTGTTTGTTCCGGATATAATGGTAATCATATAATTCGTCTTTCTGTTTTGCACTTATTTCATCAATATTACAATTAAGATGCTGCTTTGTTGTTCAATTTTATGCCGAATGGTTAAATTTGCCATCCTGACAGCAATTTGTAAAGATTTCCGGCACTTTTAACAAAGACGAACCGGACAGGAAAATGTTTTACTTAAGCAAGAATTACAAGGATAGGTTTCAAAAACGGTTTAAACTAAGCAGGTTATTGAACTACATTACGATACCTTTGGCGGTATTAACCGCTTGGCCGTTGCCAGTTGTTCGTTGACCGAAAAGAACAGCACTCAACGAACAAAGGTCAACAAACATCGAACAACGATACTATGGCGAAAATAATAGGAGTAGCAAATCAAAAAGGCGGGGTAGGTAAAACAACTACGGCGATAAATCTGGCGGCCAGTTTAGCTGTGCTGGAGTATAAAACATTGCTGGTAGATGCTGACCCGCAGGCCAACAGCACCACGGGTACCGGTTTTGATTTACATAACATAACATTAAGCCTTTACGATTGTATGGTGAACGAAGCTGTTGCAAAAGATATAATTTTAAAATCTGATATTCCTTTTCTGGATGTGCTGCCATCGCATATTGACCTGGTAGGCGCCGAGATAGAAATGATAAACTACCCCAACCGGGAAACGGTTTTAAAGAAGATACTGGACCCCATCAGAGATGACTATGATTTTATTGTGATTGATTGCTCACCTTCCCTGGGACTGATTACAGTAAATGCCTTAACTGCTGCCGATAGCGTGGTGGTGCCGGTACAAACAGAGTTTTTTGCATTGGAAGGTTTGGGCAAATTGCTGAACACCATTAAAATTGTGCAAAGCAGGCTTAATACCGATTTAAAGATTGAAGGCATATTAATGACCATGTACGATGGTCGCCTGCGGCTTTGCAACCAGGTGGTAAGTGAAGTGCGCCGGCATTTTGAAGACATTGTTTTCAGCAGCATCATTCACCGCAACACCCGGTTGAGCGAAGCCCCAAGCTTTGGCAAACCTGTAATTTTGTACGATGCCGACAGCAAGGGGGCAGTAAATTACCTCAACCTTGCCAAAGAAATTTTACAGAAAAACAATCTTACTAAAATAAAAGAGGAAGACAGAATAATTAGCTAATTAGCTGATGTTTCAAACTAAAGCTGTAAAATAAAATATACAAACCAATTAAATTAAAGAATTAGCAGATTAGCACATCAGCACATTTAATTATGAGTACTACAAATAAAAAAGACGCATTAGGAAAAGGAATACGCAGTTTATTACAAAACATTGATGCTGATTTAAAAACAACCGCCGGTAATTTAAAACCCGAACTGGCTGAACAGGCTTCTGTTTCCATGCGTATTTCGCTTGATCAGATAGAAGTAAATCCAAAACAACCCCGCCACGATTTTGATGCCGATGCTTTAAACGAACTGGCAGCATCTATTAAAATGCACGACATCATTCAGCCGCTTACGGTATCTAAACTTCCCGGCGGCAAATACAGGCTGATAGCAGGTGAAAGGCGTTTCCGGGCTTCAAAAATTGCCGGTATAAAAGATGTTCCGGTTTACATACGCCAGGCCAATGATGCACAACTTTTGGAATTATCGTTATTAGAAAACCTGCAGCGGAAGGACCTGAATGCTATTGAGATTGCATTAAGTTACAAGCGCCTGATGGATGAACTGGAATACACACAGGAACAGGTATCTGAAAGGATGGGTAAGGAAAGAAGTACCGTTGCCAATTATATACGCCTCCTTAAATTACCACCCGATATACAGGTAGCAGTGCGTACCGGCGTTATCAGCATGGGACATGCAAGAGCATTGATAAATGTAGATGTGATAGACAAGCAATTGTTTATTTTTAATGAAATAAAAAAGGATGGCCTTTCGGTTCGCCAAACAGAAGAACTGGTTAGAAAACAATATTCACCGGCTGTTAAAGTTGCTGTAAAACCAGCACTGGCTTCAAATTTTAAAAAGATTGAAGATAATTTAGCCTCCAGTTTTAATACCCGTGTTAAAATGAAACATGGCAAAAAAGGCAACGGCAGTATTTTATTTGAATACTATTCAGTTGAAGAATTAAATGCCTTGCTTGATAAATTTAATATTAACGTATCTTAATGTTGAAAGCTTTTACAATTTTTCTTTGCTGCTTTTTTATTTTGATATCTGCACAGCTATCTGCGCAAAAAACCACAGCAGTTAAAGCAACTGACAGCACTAAAAAGCGCAATACCAATATATTTTTAAAGCCCGATCCTGCTAAGGCATACAACCCACGCATAGCCACATACCGCTCTGCCATTTTACCCGGCTGGGGACAGTACACGAATAAAAAATACTGGAAAATTCCAATTGTATATGCCGCATTGGGTATTACAACTTATGTTTTTTTCCGGAATGTAAAACAGTATAATGATGCTAAACGCTCGTACATCAATGCCATTGATGGCGATACATCCAACGATTACCAGATTCCGGAGCCGTACTACACCGTGCGTCTTCAACCGGATAGAATCAAAACTTTCAGAAACCAGGTAAGGCAAAATGTTGATTATTCTGTTTTATTTTTTATTGCTTTCTGGGGCCTGAATGTGGTAGATGCAACGGTGGATGCACACCTGAAAACATTTGATGTAAGCGACGACCTGACCCTGCAGATAAAACCTGGTTACAGTCAGCTTGCCAACACCAACGGCATAAGTCTTGTACTTAACATTCACTCCAAAATCCCGAAGAGGCTTAAATGATTATATTTGTTTCACAAAAACATGTATAGAGCATGAACAACACAGCAGGCCTCAGAATCGCTTTAATTGGTTATGGCAAAATGGGTAAAACCATTGAATTGATTGCCCTGGAACGGGGACATACCGTTGATTTAAAAATTGATATTGACAGCCTTGCCGATTTTACGGCAGCAAACCTGCAGCAATGCGATGTTGCTATTGAGTTTACTGGCCCACACAGTGCCAAAGAAAATATTCTGAAATGTTTACATGCCGGCATTCCGGTTGTTAGCGGTAGCACAGGCTGGCTTGAAGATTGGGAAGAAGTAGAAAACGCCTGTAAAGAAAAAAACGGCGCTTTTTTATACGCCAGTAATTTCAGTGTGGGCGTAAATATTTTTTTTGAGCTGAATAAAAAACTGGCACAACTGATGAATGGCCATTCAGATTATTCAATAACCATGGAAGAGATTCACCATACGCAGAAAAAAGATGCGCCAAGCGGCACCGCAATTACTTTGGCAGAACAGATCATGCATGAAATACCGGGCAAAAAAAAATGGGTAAATAACGAAACTTCCAATTCAGCAGCATTATCCATCATCAGCAAAAGGGAAGATCCGGCACCCGGCACACACAGTATAAAATACAGTTCTGTTATTGATGATATCGAGATCATACATACCGCACACAACCGTCAGGGATTTGCACAGGGCGCTGTTCTTGCTGCAGAGTTCATTCATGATAAAAAAGGTATTTTTAAGATGAAGGATGTTCTTGGTATCTCTTAAAAGAAATTCAATCTGTATGTTGAAATACAAACCGGTATTTTTCGCTCTTCTTTTTAATATAGCTGCATTGGCCGCAAATGCACAAATTGCCAATATCGACAGCCTGAAGTTTATTATCAAATTCAATGCTGAAAATGGCGAAAAGGTAAAGGCTTATAAAGCACTTGCCCAGGCAATGATGTTTAAGGATTTTGATGAATGTCAGGCTGCAAATGCCGCCGGGGCAAGGCTTGCAGAGAAATTAAACGACCTGGGTTCTTTAAGTGAGTTTAAAAAATCAACCGGCATGACCTGGTATTTTAAAGGCTCCTACGATAGTGCTGCCGTATATTACTACATAGCACTTGACATCTTAAAAAAAACAGATGCCCCTTCCATAAAAGCAGGCATTTTAAATGAACTGGGCAAACTCTACCGCAAAACCAGGGATCTTGACCGGGCATTGCAGATGTACGATGAAGCATTTGCTATTTATAAAAATCTGAATGACGAAAAAGATATGGCAACTATTCTGAATGAATCGGGCGTTGTATTTGAATATAAAGAAGATTATGCCGAAGCTATAAAAAGATATAAAAGTTCACTGGCTATCCGGGAAAAATTAAATGATGTGACCGGTAAAGCCTACAGTCTTAATTTTTTAGGGGGTGTGTATACCTTGCAGAAAAATTTTGCAGAGGCGGAAAATTATTTACTCAGTTCATTGGATTTAAGAAAGCAGCTTAAAGACAGTTTTTCGATAGCACTAAGCTACAGCGACCTGGGCTACATGTATAAGGAGGAGGCTAAGTATTCCAAAGCGGCTGAACAATATAATCTTAGCAATGCCCTTGCTTTAAAAATGCAATATGCCGAACTGCTGCAGTCAAACTACAGGGAACTGGCTGCCATTGCAGAAAAAACAGGAAACTTCGCTTTATCGCTGGATTATTACAAAAAGCAAACTGCTCTTAAAGATTCCATATACTCCGGCGATAAGATGAAACAGATAGAACAACTGAATGCCAAATACCAAACAGAAAAAAAAGAACAACAGTTAAAATTACAACAGGCGGAAATCACAAAAAAAAATTACCTCCTTTGGGGACTTGCAGTAAGTATTGCACTCTTAATTTTTGCAGGAGCCAGCTTCTACAAAAAACGTCAACTGAAAAATAAAATGAGTTTACAGGCTGAAGTAATGAAACAACAGGACCTTGCCACCAAAGCCGTTATTAACGCCGAAGAAAATGAACGCAAACGTATTGCAGCCGACCTGCATGATGGCGTTGGGCAAATGATGAGTGCTGCCAAAATGAATTTATCTGCTTTTGAAAGTGAAGCACATTTTAAAGACGATGCTCAAAAACTAAGTTTTGAAAACCTGATAAGTCTGGTAGATGAAAGCTGTAAAGAAATAAGAAACGTAAGCCACCAAATGATGCCCAATGCGCTTTTAAAAAGCGGCCTCTACAGTGCCATCAAAGAATTTCTTGATAAAATTGACAACCGCATTATTAAAATAACATTGCATGCCGAAGGGTTAGAGGAAAGAGTGGATAATAATACCGAAACTGTTTTATACCGGGTGATACAGGAGTGTGTGAACAATGTGATAAAACATTCCGGAGCTAATAAACTTGATATTTCATTGATTAAAGATGCCGATGGGGTTTCAGTAACCGTGGAAGATAACGGCCGTGGTTTTGATACTGCAGATAAAAAGAAATTTGAAGGCATTGGTTTAAAAAATATCAGCTCCCGTATCAGCTTTTTAAAAGGTACCGTTGATTTTGACAGTTCACCGGGAAAAGGTACATTGGTTGCCATACATGTACCTGCGGCAACTGATGCCTGAAATAACATAAATAATACAACCCATGGCTTACGCTAAATTCATACTGGCTGCTTTCATTTTTTTATTGCCTCGATCGTTAACGGCTCAGCAAAAAATAATTGATAGTATTGAGAAATTATTACCGTTTCAAAAAGACAGCACACTGGCAAAAAGTTACAATGAACTTACCTGGCAATACAGAACCATAGACCAGGATAAAGCCATCGAATATGGAAACAAGGCCATTGCACTGGGAAATAACATAAACTTCAGTAAAGCCGTTGCACAGGCATACAATGATCTTGGTATTATTTATTACGATCAGCAGGATTTTACCAATGCATTGGCATCCTATAACAAAGCTTTCAATATCCGCCTGAAATTAAATGACCAAAAAGGGATTGGTGCTCTTTATAATAAGATTGGAATCATTTACCAGAAGGAATCAAAATTTGATTCGGCATTATTGTATGCTCAAAAGGCACTTGCAATTTATGAAAAGCTGCATGATAAAACCGGCATCTCCTATTCATTGAATAACATCGGTATTGTTAATCAAAATGTTGGCAACCTTGATGAAGCCTTAAAATATCAATTGCAATCCATTGCAATAAAAGAAGAAATACATGATAATTTGGGAGTGGCAGGCTCTTATGTGAATGTGGGCAACATCTTTGTGCTGAAAAAAGATATTGTCCGTGCAAAGGAATATTTTGAAAAAGCCGAAGCCATGACCCGGCAAATTGGTAATCCTGAATACCTTTCCAATTCACTCAACAACCTGGCATCACTTTATCAAAAAACCGGTGATTATAAAAAAGCGTTGCCGCTGGCCCAGGAATCATTTGATATAAGGGCAAAACTGGGAGATACAAAAGGACAGGTAAGTTGCCTTGCTAATATGGGCTCCATATTAACCAGCGACAAGCAATTTGGCCCGGCAGAAGGTAAATATATACTGGGATTAAAATTGGCAGATACGCTCTCATCCTGCCTTGGCGAAAAAGCAAAACTGTATGATGGTTTATCGCAACTTTATGAACAGTCAGGTGATTTTAAAAAGTCGATGGAAATGGCAAGGCTTACTGTTAAGCTGAATGATTCCATTTACACAGATGGCATGAATAAGCGTTTTTCTGAAATGGAAACCAAATTTCAGACAGCTAAAAAAGACAGGCAGATACAAGAGCAGCAATTTGAACTCACAAAAAAACAATACTGGCTGTATGGCTCCATTGGCTTTGCTTTACTGCTTTTATTGCTGGGTTATTCCTTTTACAGAAGATATAAATTGAAACAGGAAAAGAGGTTACAGCTTGAAGTAATGAGACAGCAGGACCTTGCTACTAAAGCCGTTATTAGTGCCGAAGAAAATGAACGTAAACGCATTGCTGCCGAACTGCATGATGGCGTTGGGCAAATGATGAGTGCTGCAAAAATGAATTTATCGGCTATTGAAAACGATCTGATTTTTAAAGATGAGGCGCAAAAAAATTCATTTTATAAAGTAATTGGCATGGTGGATGAAAGTTGTAAGGAAGTAAGAAGTGTAAGTCATCAAATGATGCCCAATGCACTTTTAAAAAGTGGGCTGGCTACTGCTGTAAGAGAATTTATTGATAAGATAGACAGCCGTATAATAAAAATTAACCTGTATGCGGAGGGGCTGAATGAAAGGCTGGACAGTGATGTGGAAACTGTGCTTTACCGGGTAATACAGGAATGTGTTAACAACGTGATAAAACATTCCGGGGCCAATAACCTGGATATATCTTTGATTAAGGATGCTGATGGCATTTCGGCAACTGTTGAAGACAATGGCCGTGGCTTTGATACAAAAGATAAACAAAAATTTGAAGGTATCGGTTTAAAGAACATCAGCTCCAGGGTCACGTTTTTAAAAGGTACTGTTGATTTCGACAGTTCGCCTGGAAAGGGAACCTTAGTTGCCATTCATGTACCGATTACCCCTGAAAAACTTTAACTTGCACCTGATTTATAGACCTTTGCGAAGAAACCGGCATGAAAAATAAAAAAATATCATTGGGTATTGTGGATGACCACCAAATTGTAATTGATGGGTTAAAATCGCTTTTACATGGTCATGATGGTTTTGAAGTAGTAATTGAATGTACGCAGCCGCTTGAAATGATTAAGCTGATTGAAGACACACCTATAGATATTTTAATGACGGATGTAATGATGCCGGGGTTAAATGGTGCTGAATTATCTAAACTGGTTCATCAAAAGTTTCCTGAAATAAAAATACTGGCACTTAGTATGAGTGGCCAGGGCGATCTGGTTAACCAGATGATTGATGATGCCGATATATCAGGCTATGTTTTAAAAAATATTGGTAAGCAGGAACTGGTAAAAGCATTGGAGAAAATATCGGCCGGTGGCATTTATTTCAGTGAAGAGGTTTTACACGAAATGAACCGCGCCAGCGATATGAAAAAGGAAAATGTGGAAGCTCACTTAACTGCCCGTGAAGTAGAGATCATTCAACTGATAGAAAAAGAACTGAGCAATAAACAAATTGCAGAAAGATTATTCCTGAGCGAACGCACCATTGAAACCCACCGCAAAAATATTTTTCGCAAAACAAATACCAGCAGTGTTATTGGCTTGGTGAAGTATGCTTATGAGCATAAGCTCATTTGAAGCTGATTCTCTTTGTATTTTTGCATATTGCCAATTGCCCATTTGCTTATTGCCCTTTCAGATTCTCCAACATATCCCCCACCATTCTTTCCAAAGCAAATTCTTCCTTCCATCCCCAGTCATTTCTTGCAACCGCATCATCTATACTTTGCGGCCAGCTATCGGCAATGGCCTGCCTGTAATCGGATTTATAACTGATCGAAAATTCAGGAATATGATTTTTTATTTCGGCAGCAATTTCTTTGGGCGAAAAACTCATACCCGAAATATTATAGGATGTACGGATAGAAATTTTAGAAGCATCAGCTTCCATCAGTTCAATAGTGGCACGTATGGCATCGGGCATATACATCATCGGCAGATAGGTATCTTCCCGTAAAAAACATTCGTATTTTTTTTCTTCCAGCGCCTCATGGAAAATTTCTATAGCATAATCGGTAGTGCCGCCACCGGGTGCGCTTTTATAACTTATCAAACCAGGATATCGCAAACTTCTTACATCCACTCCGTATCGTCGGTTATAATAATTACACCAGAACTCACCTGCAAATTTGCTGATGCCATACACAGTTACGGGCTCAATAACTGTTTGTTGTGGACAATTTTGCCTGGGAGATGTTGGGCCAAACACCGCAATGGATGAAGGCCAGTAAACCTTATGCAGGTTTTCTTCCCGGGCTATATCCAGCACATTCAGCAAGCTCTGCATATTCAGGCTCCATGCCAGGTTCGGATTTTTTTCGCCGGTGGCCGAAAGAATGGCTGCCAGTAAATAGATTTGGGTAATGCCCTGGCGAATTACCTGTACATGTAACATCTCCTTGTTCATCACATCCAGGCTTACGTAAGGGCCGGTGCCTTTCAGCAAATCATTTTCTTCTCTTAAATCAGAAGCAACCACGTTGGCATTGCCATACATTTTTCTTAAAGCTAATGTAAGCTCAACTCCTATCTGGCCGCTGGCACCAATAACTAATATTTTCTCTTTTACCATAGTTTTATTTATTACACGAATTTCATAGAATTACACGAATTACACTAATTTTTTTACTGATGGATTTGTATAGAATCTGCCTATTGTGATTTGATCAGTATAATTCGGAATGACGGGTGTAATCAAATTACGCCCTAACTTTGTAAAATGGAAAAACATTTAAAAGATCTTTTTAGCAATCAAAAATACAGTGAAGGAAATTTCTTTCTCATAGCAGGCCCCTGCGTAGTGGAAAGTGAAGAAATTGTGATGGATGTTGCTGAAAAAGTTTCTGCCATTTGCAAGAAACTACAGATTCCATACATCTTCAAGGCATCTTACCGCAAAGCAAACCGTACTTCTGCCAATTCGTTCACCGGTATTGGCGATAGAAATGCTTTGGAGTTGATAAAAAAAGTGGGCAAACATTTCTCAATCCCAACTACAACTGATATACACACCGCCGAAGAAGCCGCCATGGCTGCGGAATATGTTGATGTGTTGCAGATACCTGCTTTTCTTTGCAGACAAACCGATCTGCTAATTGCCGCCGCTAAAACCGGTAAGATCGTCAACGTAAAAAAAGGTCAATTCCTCAGCGGGCCTTCCATGAAATTTGCTGTTGAAAAAATTAATGCAGCCGGAAATGATAAGGTAGGGTTGATTGAAAGAGGAAATACTTTCGGCTACACCGACCTGGTAGTTGATTATCGCAACATTACCTGGATGAAAGAAATTAATGTACCGGTGATCATGGACTGTACGCATTCTTTACAACAGCCAAACCAGGCGGGTGGTGTTACGGGCGGTAATCCTGAACTGATTGAAACCATTGCCAAAGCAGCCATTGCAACCGGTGCAGATGGTTTATTTATTGAAACACACCCCAACCCTGCTGTTGCAAAAAGTGATGGGGCTAATATGCTGAGATTAGATTTACTGGAAGGTTTGTTGGAGAAACTGGTTAGGATAAAAAGCAGCCTCACCCCAACCCTTCTCCAATAGAGAGGGTACTCGTAGTTGGCAGTTTATAAATTCAAGTCACCTTATACAAATTGCAGGATACTAATTTTTTCTTCGCTATGTTCTTCCGGATTTCCTCCCCCGTCGGGGGAGATAGAGGGGGCCGGGCCTCTACAAATATTTCAACGGATTCCTCTTCCCATTCAAAATATATCTTTTAATATTCATCCAGAAAGCTACAAACAGATACACAATCACCGGCGAACCAAATGTCATGAACGACATGTAGATAAAATATTTACGTATGGTAGATGTTGCAATGCCCATTTTTTCGCCAATGGCCGAGCATACTCCAAATACATGCCACTCAATAAAATTTTTTACCCGGTTCATATTGTAAAAATAGAAACATTTTGCGCTAAAAACAAAGCTCTTTAAAAAATGCCTTAGTTTTCGTAAATTTGCAACCTGACAATTAGCTGATTCGATAATTAGCTGATTTGCTAATAAATCCGGTGCATTCATCTCTTTTTTACTCTACACCCATTAGCACATCAGCACATTAGCACATTAGCACATTGGTTTTTAAGCACATTCCCAAATTATCAAATTATTCCCATGGCCTTCGACATTGACATGATTAAAAAGTTGTATAGCAACTTTGGCGCCCGTATTGACGCTGCCCGTGCAGCAACTGGCAAATCCTTAACGCTTACCGAAAAAATATTGTATGCCCACCTTTGGCAGGGAGCAGCTACCACTGCTTTTGAAAGAGGAAAAGATTACGTAGAATTTGCGCCCGACCGTGTGGCTATGCAGGATGCCACTGCACAAATGGCTTTGTTGCAGTTCATGCAGGCTGGCCGTAAAACAGTTGCTGTGCCATCTACCGTACATTGCGATCACCTGATACAGGCCGAAGTTGGCGCTGTTGAAGATCTGTCAAAAGCAAAAACACAAAATAAAGAAGTGTACGATTTTCTTGCTTCAGTGTCGGATAAATATGGCATCGGTTTCTGGAAACCCGGTGCAGGTATCATTCACCAGGTTGTTTTGGAGCAATATGCTTTTCCTGGCGGGATGATGATCGGTACGGATAGTCATACCGTAAATGCAGGCGGGTTGGGCATTATTGCCATTGGTGTTGGCGGTGCCGATGCCTGTGATGTGATGGCAGGCTTACCATGGGAACTTAAATTCCCTAAACTGATTGGCGTAAAACTTACCGGTAAATTAAGTGGCTGGACGGCTTCAAAAGATATTATTTTAAAAGTGGCCGGCATACTAACAGTAAAAGGCGGTACCGGTGCTATACTTGAATATTTTGGCGATGGTGCAAAATCATTGTCATGCACCGGTAAAGGAACCATTTGTAATATGGGTGCCGAAATTGGTGCTACCACTTCTATTTTTGGTTACGATGCAAAAATGGGCGAATATTTAAGAGGTACAGGCAGGGCCGAAATTGCCGATGGTGCTGATGCTATTGCAGCACACCTTACCGGCGATGATGAAGTATATGCAAATCCTGAAAGTTATTTTGACCAGGTTATTGAAATCAATTTATCTGAACTGGAGCCACATATCAACGGACCATTCACACCAGATCTGGCATGGCCAATTTCTAAATTTGCAGATGCCGTTAAAGTGAATGGCTGGCCCGATAAAATGGAAGTTGGTTTAATAGGTTCCTGCACCAACTCATCTTACGAAGACATTACCCGTGCTGCATCAATCGCCAAACAGGCAACAGACAATGGTATAAAAGCAAACTCTGAATTTACTGTAACACCGGGCTCTGAACAGGTTCGCTACACCGTTGAAAGAGATGGTTACTTAGCTACATTTGAAAAAATGGGTGGTATTGTTCTCGCTAATGCATGCGGACCTTGTATTGGCCAGTGGGCAAGGCATTCAACCGACCCAACCAGAAAAAATTCAATTGTAACATCATACAATAGAAATTTCTCCAAGCGTAATGATGGCAACCCCAATACCCATGCTTTTGTGGCTTCGCCAGAAATAACAACAGCATTGGCTATTGCAGGTTCACTCTCTTTTAATCCGCTTACCGATTATTTAACCAATGATAAAGGAGAGAAATTTAAACTGGAAGAACCACTGGGTATTGAAATGCCGGTTAAAGGTTATGCGGTAGAAGATGCAGGTTTTCAGGCTCCTGCCGAGGATGGAAGCGGTGTTAATGTAATTGTCTCGCCAACATCTGACAGGCTGCAATTGCTGGAACCTTTTAAAGCCTGGGAAGGCACCGATTTAAAAGGATTAAAATTGCTTATAAAAGCAAAAGGAAAATGTACTACCGATCATATTTCAATGGCGGGCCCCTGGTTAAAATTTCGTGGCCATTTAGATAATATCAGCAACAACATGTTGATTGGTGCTCAGAATTTCTTCAACGAAAAAACAGACAACGTTAAAAACCAATTGACCGGCGAATATGGAACAGTACCGGGTACTCAAAGAGCTTACAAAGCTGCAGGCGTGGGTTCTGTAGTGGTGGGTGATGAGAATTATGGTGAAGGTTCATCCAGAGAACATGCTGCAATGGAACCTAGATTTTTAGGTGTTCGAGCCGTGTTGGTAAAATCTTTTGCCCGTATTCATGAGACCAACCTGAAAAAACAGGGTATGCTGGGCTTAACCTTTGATGATAAAGAAGATTACAATAAAATACAGGAAGATGACAGCATTGATATCATTGGTTTAACTGATTTTGCGCCTGGTAAACAGCTGCAGATGGTATTTAACCATGCCGGTGGAACTTCAGATACCATCAACGTAAATCACACTTATAACGAACAACAAATTGAATGGTTTAAAGCTGGTGCGGCCTTAAACATCATCCGCAGGGAATTTGAAACGAACAAATAACACTATTTATGCGTCTAAAAAGAATCCCGCCCAGGTGGCGGGATTCTTTTTAACATGTTGTTTCAAAAATAACTTTCAATGTTTAAACATTAATTAGTAGCTTGCACTTAAAATTAAAAAATTATGGCAACCAAAACATGGGCATTAGACCCCACACACAGCGAAGTACAGTTCAAAATAAAACACCTGATGATAACCAATGTTACAGGTAGTTTCAACATTTTTACTGTATCGGCACAATCCGAAGACGAAGATTTTACAAAAGCGAAAGTGAGTTTCACAGCAGATGTAAATTCAATATCTACTAACAACGAACAAAGAGATGCTCACCTGAAGAGTGCTGACTTTTTTGATGCAGAAAAATTTCCTCAGATCAAATTCGTGGCAACAAAATCGGAGAATGTTGACAGTGATGGTTCGTATGAATTATACGGTGATCTTACTATCCGGGATGTAACCAAAAATGTAAAATTATCGGTTGAGTTTGGTGGTGTGGTTAAAGATTCCTGGGGCAACACCAAGGCTGGCTTTACCATCAATGGTAAAATTAACCGTAAAGATTTTGGCCTTACCTGGAATGCTGTAACCGAAGCCGGCGGCGTAATGGTTAGTGAAGAAGTAAGGCTATCGGCTGAAATACAATTGATAGAACAAGCATAAGTTTAGGAGTTTAGAAAGTTTAGTTAGTGCAACATTGGTGCTAAACCTCTAAACTTTCTAAACTCCTAAACCTCATTTCACATCAAACCATACCTTCTTTCCATCATTCCAGTCGCCGTTGTAATTGATGGTAAGTTCTTCGCCGTTCTCTATCACTCTCACCGTTTTCACCATGATTGAGTCAACTTCAAAATCCATAAAGTACTCGCAATTGCTTTTGTAGCTATGGTTATAAATGGGTATCAGGCCCAAGGCCATAGCACATTTTTCTTTCGCTTTGCCCCATTCAAAAATATAATCGTGCAATAAGGTTTTATCAAGATGTTCCCTGTCTATATTTTCCATAACAATTACCGGCGCCAGTTCAACAACCGTATTGGCCGGTATGCGTTCACGGGTAAAAACCCCTCTCCCCTTTTCAACAGTTTCATTAACAAATAAATAAGGCTTCAGCATAACATTTCATTAATAATAAATGGGTTAAATTGCGCCACATTTACACTGCAATTTAATAACAATGAATAATAATGCATCAGTTTAAAAGTGTCAGGTTGGGCTTGTCGAAACCGGGTCTACTTTAAGAACGCCATCTTCGACAAGCTCAGACTGACAGAAAATTGATAGCTATCATTTTAAATTAACGAACAATTTAAAACACGATGTCGTTAGAACTGGACGAAATATCAATACAACAGCAGTTTGAAGAAGTGATCGCTTCTGAAGATAAACTGGCCATACAGGATTTCCTGAATGACCAGAATATCAGTGATGTGGCCGATCTGATCTATGAAAATGAAGATTACGAATGCCAGATCATTTCTCTCCTTTCGATACACCGTGCAGCCAGTGTTTTTAAGATAATAGAACTGCCTACCCAAAAAAGGATCATAAAGAATTTACCGGTCATTAAAACCACGGAGCTGCTGAATGAACTCCCTGCCGATGACCGTGTTGCTTTTTTAGAAGAATTACCCACCAGTATTGTACGTGACCTGATAAAGACCCTTGACCCCGATGAACGTATTGTAACGCTTGAATTACTGGGTTACCCGGAGAACAGTATGGGCAGGATAATGACGCCAGATTATGTATATGTGTACGAAGAAAACACGGTGGCTGAAGTATTTGAAACCATACGCAAACATGCCCGTGGCAGCGAAACAATTGATGTGCTTTATGTAATTAATGAAAAGGGCGAATTGCTGGATGATATACGTATACGGGATTTTATTCTGGCCGAACCCACTACAAAAGTGGCAGAAATGATGGATGGCCGTTTTATTGTTTTACATGTTACCGATGACCAGGAAATGGCAAGCGAAGTTTTTAAAATGAACAACCGGGTGGCTTTACCCGTTACCGATGAAAATAATATTTTATTGGGTATTGTTACCATTGATGATATACTTTGGGTGGCTGAAGAAGAGTATAGTGAGGATATACAAAAGATTGGTGGTACCGAAGCACTGGATGAACCTTACTTAGATATGCCCTTCTGGAAACTGATACGCAAACGGGCTCCCTGGCTTATTATTTTGTTTGTGGGTGAATTATTTACTGCCAGCGCCATGAGTTTTTTTGAAGATGAAATTAAAAAAGTACTGGTGCTTAACATGCTGGTTCCGCTCATCATCTCCAGCGGCGGAAATAGCGGAAGCCAGGCATCTACCTTAATAATACAGGCCATGGCAAAAGCCGAAATTACCATTGCAGACTGGTTTACCATATTAAAAAGAGAAATAAAAAGTGGTTTGGTATTGGGTGGTATCTTAGGCCTGGTAGGCTTTTTACGCACTTATATGTGGAGTTATATTGAACCGCATCTTTATGGTGGTCACACGTTTCTTTTAGCGATGGTTACCGGTTTTTCTGTATTGGGTGTTGTTTTATGGGGCTCATTGGCTGGCTCGATGTTACCCATATTTTTAAAGCGTATGAAACTTGATCCGGCTACTTCATCCGCACCCTTTGTTGCAACATTGGTTGATGTTACGGGGATAGTTATTTATTTTTCGGTGGCTTATCTTTTTTTGAAAGGTATTTTGTTATAGCTATTGCATGGCCGCCGAAACTCCCGAATTAGCACCATACTTCATCTTCTTCAGTTTTGCCTTTTCCTTCTTGTAGGTTATTACAAATAAATTATCAAACTCATTATCGGGTATATCTCCGTAAGGATAATCTGTTACGCCAAACTTTCTTATAATTTGCGGAATGGTATTGCTGTGCGCAATAATTAAAATGGTCTTGCCAAAATCACCATTTACCATGATTGCATTAACCAAATCATCGCACAGAGTATCTGAAGCGTATTGAACAGTACTGATTTTTAGCTGAATACGCATACTGTCGGCGGTATTTTGCGTTCGTTTGTATTGGCTTACATAAATTTTCTGTACACCTTCGTTTTGTAAAGCACGCATTAAATCTCCTGCACGTGCATTACCGGCGGAAGTTAATACAGGGTCTTTACCAGCTTCTTTTTCGGCATGGCGAACAATAAATATTTTTGTAGCAGCAGGTTCCTGTTGTGCAAAAGCAGTGGTTTTAAAACAGATTGCGGCCAGGAAAATCAATAAATATTTCATTCAAATAATTTTAATAATCTAATTTAAGTTAATCAATTGAAAATACAAGCCAGTTTGGATTGTAAAATGCTCAAATGAGTACAATTTTGCTAAATTGCACGATAAATATTTACCCATTCGCTTCAATGACATTTCGACTTCGCTCAATGTTCAATAAAGCGATAAAGTAGAAGAGTGCGACGCCAATGAAGCCTGGCTCTGCTCTTCTGCAGGGCTCAAAAAAAATAAAAACCTTTTAAATATGTGTGGAATAGTTGGTTACACCGGTCCAAAACAAGCTTACCCGATAATAATAACCGGCTTAAAGCGGCTTGAATATCGTGGATATGACAGTACCGGTGTTGCACTGCTTAACGGCGGATTAAAAGTTTATAAAAAGAAAGGCCGGGTTGCAGAACTGGAAGAAGCTATTCTTGGGCAGGACCTGCATGCACATACTGGCATAGGCCATACAAGGTGGGCAACACATGGGGAGCCAAGCGACCGGAATGCGCATCCGCACACATCTGCAAGCGGCAAATTAGCCATGATACACAATGGCATTATTGAAAACTACGCACAGCTTAAACAGGAACTCACCAACAAGGGCTATACATTTACCAGTGATACCGATACCGAAGTGTTGTTGAATTTTATTGAAGACATCAAGGAAAATAACAAATGCGACCTGGAAGAAGCGGTACGGATTGCTTTGAAAAGAGTTACCGGTGCTTATGTTATTTTGTTGCTGGATGCCGATAGTCCGGATACAATTATTGCGGCAAGAAAAGGAAGTCCGCTGGTGATTGGTGTGGGCAAAGGCGAACATTTTTTAGGTTCTGATGCTTCGCCCATGCTGGAATACACCAAGGAAGTGGTTTATGTAAATGATTACGAACTGGCTATAGTAAGGCCCGATGAACTGATCCTAAAAAACCTGGGCAACGAAAAAATTACACCTTTCGTTACCAAGCTTGATATGGAACTTGCCGAAATTGAAAAAGGCGGTTACGACCATTTTATGCTGAAGGAAATTTTTGAACAGCCCAGCACTATTCGTGATTGTTTAAGGGGCAGATTAGATGCTGAAGCTGGAACAATTACAATGAAGGGCATACAGGATAATATGGAGCATTTTAAAAATGCCCAACGCATTATTATGGTTGCATGCGGCACCAGTTGGCATGCGGCTTTACTGGCGGAATATATTATTGAAGAGCTTTGCCGCATTCCGGTTGAGGTTGAATACGCATCGGAGTTCAGATACCGCAATCCAATTGTGAACAAAGGCGATATTATTGTTGCCATTTCGCAAAGCGGTGAAACTGCCGATACATTGGTTGCCATTGAAAGAGCCAAAGAAAACGGTGCCATAATTTTTGGTGTGGTGAATGTGGTTGGTTCGTCTATTGCCCGAATAAGTGATGGTGGCGCTTACACACATGCCGGGCCTGAGATTGGCGTAGCATCCACCAAAGCATTTACAGGCCAGTTGGCCGTATTGGTAATGATGGCTTTAAAAATTGCAAAAGAAAAAGGGACTATCAGCGATGAACGATATAATCACCTGTTGTTTGAACTGGATGCTGTGCCGGAAAAAGTAAATGCTATTTTAAAAAGTTCTGAAGATCTTAAAGCGATTGCTCTAAAATATAAAGGAGCATCTGATGCTTTATTTTTAGGCCGTGGATATAATTTTCCCATCGCTTTGGAAGGTGCCTTAAAATTAAAAGAGATCTCTTACATACATGCAGAGGGTTACCCGGCTGCAGAAATGAAACACGGACCCATTGCACTGGTTGATGAAAATTTACCGGTTGTATTTATTGCCACCAAAGACTCTTACCACGAAAAAATTGTGAGCAATATACAGGAGATAAAAGCCCGCCGTGGAAAAGTGATTGCCGTTATTACAGAAGGCGATGAAATTATTCCCGGCATGGCGGATGATGTTTTTTATATTCCGGAAGCAGATGAAATTATTGCACCCATTTTAAGTACAATACCCATGCAGTTATTAAGCTACTATGTTGGTATTGCAAAAGGGGTTGATGTAGATAAGCCGAGGAATTTAGCGAAGAGTGTGACGGTGGAATAATGGATAATGGTATAATGGATAATTGATAATGCCTTAAACCATAGCATCCTTTTTGTTATGCAGCATTATACTTACCTTGAAGTTAAGAATTATTTCAACCCACCGATTTATTAGCCGGCAATGAATTGAAAAAATTATCCATTATCAATTAACTAACTATCCATTTGTGCAATGAACATCATCAAAAAACATCCGGTAAATAATCTTGGCTACAACTTTGTAGATGAAAAATATATCCCCAAAGGCAAGGATGAATATCATCTTCGCAACCTGCACAATAAAAATGGTATTGATTACCGCAAACTGACAGCCCTGGATATTGAAACCCTTATCCGCAACCGCAATACATCTGATGATTGGGATAAAATTTTTGTTTCAAAACACTTTAATCCGGAGCTGGTTCGCAACTGTAAATTTCACGGGCTGGTTCGCATTGGCAAACTGGAGCCTTTTTACCTGGAGTTTCATAACCTGCGTATGGCGGTTGGTTTATACAACAGCACCATCATCAGCAGCGATATTGGCAACAATGTTTGCATTGATAACGTAAATTACCTGAGTCATTATATTATTGGCAACGAAGTAATGATTGCCAATGTGAACGAACTGGCCACCACCGATTACGCAAAATTTGGTAATGGTATTTTAAAAGATGGTGAAGATGAAAAAACAAGGGTGTGGATGGAATTGTGCAATGAAGCCGGTGGCCGCAGCGTAATACCTTTTAACGGCATGTTGGCTGGTGATGCCTGGCTCTGGAGCAAGTACAGGGAAGATGATGCATTGCTGGAGAAGTTTAAAGAATTTACCGAAAAGCGTTACGATAAGCAACGAGGTTATTATGGGAAGATTGGTGACAGAACAGTGATTAAAAACTGCAAGATCATTAAAGATGTTTGGGTTGGTACCGATGCTTATTTTAAAGGTGCCAATAAATTAAAGAACCTTACTGTTAACAGCGACGAAAACCGTACTTCGCAAATTGGTGAAGGTTGCGAAATGGTTAACGGAATTGTAGGTTATGGCTGCCGTATATTTTATGGTGTAAAAGCGGTGAGGTTTGTAATGGCTTCGCACTCGCAGTTAAAATATGGTGCCAGGCTAATCAATTCATACCTTGGTAATAACTCAACCATTTCCTGTTGCGAGGTTTTAAATTCACTCATCTTTCCATCACACGAACAGCATCATAACAATTCATTTTTATGTGCGGCGCTGGTAATGGGGCAAAGCAATATTGCTGCCGGGGCCACCATTGGCAGTAATCACAACAGCCGGGCGGCAGATGGTGAAATGATTGCCGGGCGTGGCTTTTGGCCTGGCCTTTGTGTAAGTTTAAAACACAATTCAAAGTTTGCATCTTTTACCATTCTTGCCAAAGGCGACTTTCCGGCTGAACTGAATGTTCAGATACCTTTTTGCCTGGTGAACAACGATGTTGCCAATGATAAGTTGGTGGTAATACCTGGTTATTGGTTCATGTACAATATGTATGCACTTGCACGCAACGAAGGAAAGTATATTGCCCGTGACCGGAGAACAGAGAAGATACAGCATATTGAATATAATTACCTGGCACCGGATACCATCAATGAAATGTTTGATTCGCTGAAAATACTGGAGCAATTAAAGACAGATGATGCTGGTATTGCAACCATAAGTGGCTGGGAAAATTCAAAACGTAAAACAGAACTGCATAAAGTACCTCAGGCCATTTTATTTTTTAAAGAACTTATCCGTTACTATGGCATAATTGAAATTTTGCAGCACATCAGCAATAATAAATTTACTGATTTTGCAGCACTCAAAAAAACGCTTTCGGCCAAAGTGCAGCGCAGCGAATGGCTGAATGTTGGTGGTCAGCTTATTCAAAAAACAGCAATAGAAAATGTCAGGCGCAACATCAGATCGGGCAAAATAAAAAGCTGGGTTGAAATGCACGATTTTTACAGGCAACAAGGCTTGGCCTATACTGCCGACAAATTAAACCATGCCTATACTTCCCTGCTGGAAATACTTGATATTACTCCCAGGCAGTTTACCCCTGCCCTGCTTAAACAATTGTTGCAACAGGCACTTGATACCAAGGAATGGATGTGCAAGGGTATATTCGATTCACGTGCAAAAGATTACAGCAACCCTTTTCGTAAAATGGTTTACGATACCAATGAAGAAATGAACCGGGTAGTGGGCCGTTTGGAAGATAACAGTTTTATTCAGCAGGAACTTGGCGAACTGGATGCCATGAAAAAGCAGGTGAAAGCCGTACTAAGAAAAATAAAGTAAACCCAAACCGTTAACTGGTGTAAGGCCACTAATTTTGCTCAGCAAATTATAAAAGTATTGGTAAGATAAATCATATCAAAGCTTGTTTTCATTCCAGTGGCCAGACACCTGAATAAAAAGCTGTCTTCTTCATTAAAACATATCTTTGCCCTTCAAATTTAAAGTGTGAAAAAACTTCTTTGTATTTTCTTTTTTACCGGTTTTATACTCTCTGCAAAAAGCCAGACCATTGCGCAGATAAAACAGATATTAGACACAACCCAAAACCCGATTGGTTTTGTAAAATATGTGTTGAAGAAAAAATATTTTATTGATACAGTTACCGTTGTAAGTACACAGCAATTTTTGGGAAAGGCCGACAGCCTGGCTTACAATGGAAAAGTTGGTAAAACTTACGGGCCGTTTAAAAAAGAGAATATACTTGTAAAAATACTGGTAAAAGCGCCCAATACATTTTATCACATAAAGCATATCCTCCTGGATACAACCGTGTTTGACAAGAATTTTGCCGAAACAAAGGCAGATGAAATTATTGCCAAAATAAATTATGGATCAACCACATTTTCCGAGCAGGCCAGAATCTTCAGCGCCGATTATGAGTCTGCCAGCAAAGGTGGCGATTTAGGTTGGTTTGTAAAAGGAGTAATGTTGCCACAACTTGATAAAGAAATGGTGAAACATAAAAAGGGTGAGATGTTTAAAGTCTGGTCTGCTTCCGGCCTGCATATTGTAACCGTTGCCGATAATCCTAAGGAAGATACAGGCTATGCCCTCTTACTGAGAGTTATTTTATAAAAATAATCTGCAAAAGAAATTATAACTGCGCATTTTTACTTTGTACATTTATTGCATAAAATATTTTTATGCAGGATCAACTGAATGATTTTTCAAACGAAACCGGTTGCCCTAAATGCGGTAGCAAAACAGTATCAAAAGTAAAATATACCTGGTGGGGCGGCGTTTTAGGGCCCCGGATGTTACACCATACCAAATGTGCCGGTTGCGGTTATACATTCAATAGTAAAACGGGTAAGTCTAATACGCCGGGTATTATCATATACTCATTAATTATTTTTGCAGTAGCATTTGCGGCATTTTATTTTATCAGAACCATGTAAAATAACCCAGGGCTATTTCAATGCTTTCAAATTCAGAAAAAATACCAGGATAACCGGCCGGAAAATATAACAAACCGGTGCGATAATATATTGCACCGGTTTGCTTCTAATATCAGGTTAATGAAACCTGCTGTTCATTTTTCTTTTTATGAGATCTCCGATACAACAGTTCAACAATCAACGGAAAAATAAGTAACGTTAAAATGGTAGAACTTACAAGCCCTCCAATCACCACAATTGCAAGCGGTTTTTGGGTTTCGCTGCCAATTCCTGTTGAGATAGCTGCAGGAAATAACCCGATGGCAGCCATTATCGCTGTCATAATAACCGGCCTTATCCGTGTATTTACACCTTCTTTTATTGCCTGCAAAAGCGGAATTTTAGCATGTAGATTTTGTTTAAACACTGAAATAAGTATTACTCCATTTTGAATGCAGATGCCAAACAATGCTATAAAGCCGATTCCGGCAGAAATACTGAAGATAGTTCCTGTTATGTGTAATGCAAGAATACCGCCGATCATTGCAAACGGCACGTTGATCAATACCAACCCGGCATCCAGCGCATTGCCAAAGCTTACAAACAACAGAATAAAAATAAGGACCAGCACCACCGGAACAACCTGCGCAAGTTTTGCCTGCGCCCTTACCTGGTTTTCAAATTCTCCGGCCCAGTCAATACTGAATCCTTTATCAAGCTTTATCTGCTTATTTACTTTTGCCTGTGCTTCGGCAATAGTGCTGCCCATGTCTCTGTCTCTGATAGAAAATTTAACGGCAATAAAACGGGTGTTCTTATCCCGGTAAATAAAAGCCGGGCCAGTCATAGTTTTAATATCTGCAATTAATTTTAATGGCACTTTAGACCCATGAAGGGTAGGCACCCGTAATTCGCTTATGGCCGCTTCTGTATTGCGGTAATTTTCCGGGTAACGGATGCGTATATCAAACTTGCGCTCCTGCTGATAAAAAGTAGATGCAGATTTACCGCCAATTGCCATTTCAATAACCGAGTTTGCATCTGCTGTGGTTACGCCATAAATACCCATTTTCTGTTCATCTAAAACAATACTCAACTCCGGCTGCCCTATGTTACGCATAATCCCAAGGTCTTTAATACCCCTTACTGTTCCAAGAATATTATAAACACTGTCTGCCATCCCGTCAAGTTTATCCAGATCATTACCAAATATTTTTACAGCCAGGTCGGCATTAATACCTGCAACTGCTTCTGCCACATTATCAATTATAGGCTGCGAATAATTGTAAACAACACCCGGAAACTGCCGTAATTTAGTATCCATCTCGTCAATCAATTGCTCTTTGGTAATATTCCTTTTCCATTCTTTTTGTGGTTTGAGGTTAACCTGGCACTGTATATAATAAAATCCTGAAGGATCTGTTCCATCGTTGCTGCGCCCGGTTTGAGAAAGCACGCCATCCACTTCATCAAAGCCATTAAGTATTTTACGGAACTCTCCCACAAAACTTACCGTTTGCGTAAGTGAACTGCTCATTGGCAGTTTTGCCTCTACCCATAAAGCACCCTCATTTAATTCAGGTAAAAATTCGCTACCCAAAAATTTAAAAGAAAAAAGGGTTATGGCTACTATAGAAAATGCAATCAAAAGACTGATTTTTTTATTTGCTATCGTAAAATTCAATCCACCTTTTACTATCCTGTTAAAGAAATTCACAATCGGATTGTTTCTTTCCCTCGCACTTTTGTTCAGTAAAATACTTGCTAATACCGGCACCAGGGTTAAGGTAAACAACAATGCGCCCAGTAACGCAAAACTCAGTGTCCATGCTAACGGAGAAAACATTTTACCTTCTACTTTTTCAAAAGCAAAAATGGGAATGAGGCTGGTGATAATGATAATTTTTGCAAAAAATATAGCCTTGGCCAGCAATGAACCTGTTTTACGGATGATGCTGAGTTTAGCCATCCGGGCATATTTTTCCATGCCAACTTCATGCGCTTTTAATGCAAGTACCACAAACAAACCTTCAACCATTACAACGGCACCATCTATGATGATACCAAAATCAATGGCACCCATAGATAACAGATTAGCCGTCATTCCTTTCATTTTAAGGCAGATAAATGCAAATAACAACGCAAGCGGAATAATGATGGAAACAATAACCGTAGTACGCCAGTCAAACATAAAAACAAATACAATTAACGTAACCAGTAAAATGCCCTCAATCAGGTTATGGCTGATGGTTTCTGTACAAAAATCCATCAGGTTATCCCGATCATAAAAAGTAACCATCTTAACATCCGCTGGTAGTATTTTTTCATTCAGCTCCGTAATTTTATCTTTCACTCTTGCCAATACTTCCCGTGGATTTTCGCCTTTCCGCATCACCACAATCCCTTCCACCACATCATCATCATTGTTTAAACCGGCCTGCCCAACTCTTGGAAAATGGCTGGGAGCAACAGTTGCCAGGTTTTTTACCAAGATTGGAGTCCCGTTGATATTATCCACAATAATGTTTTCAATATCTTTTATATTATCCAATAACCCTATTCCCCGCACCACATAGGCCTGCCCGTTTTTTTCGATTACATCTCCGCCCACATTGATATTGCTTTTGGAAACTGCCGTATATACTTCCAGGGGTGTAATATCATATTTGGCAAGCATTACGGGATCCACTGTAATCTCATAAGTTCTTTCTGCGCCGCCAAAAACAGTAAGGTCTGCCACACCAGGCACGCTGCGTAACTGCCTGTCGATAACCCAGTTCTGAATGGTATTTAATTCAATTGAATTTCTGTCTTTTGATTTTAATGTATAACGGAAAATTTCACCCGTGGGGCCAACGGGTGGCTGTACTTCCGCAACCACTCCTTCGGGCAGACTTACGGTGCTTAATAAATTATTTACCTGCTGCCTTGCGAAAAAATCTTCCACATCATCATCAAAAATTATTTTGGTTACCGATAAACCAAACATAGAAATTGACCGAAGTGTATATTTTTTTTGCACCGTGTTCATGGCAACTTCAATTGGCACCGTAACAAACCGTTCCACCTCCTCGGCACTACGGCCATTCCATTGGGTTACAATAATAATTTGTGTATTGGTTACATCCGGAAATGCCTCAAGCGGTGTTTTTATATAACTCCATATACCACCAACAATAACCAGCAGAGTCATAAAAAAAATAAAGAACCTGTTCTTTAAAGAAAAGGTAACTATACCCGAAATAAATTTGTTCATAAAATTAATTTAAAAGGATAAAAAGATTAGTCGTTTAAGGCATCATATACCAGCAACTGGTAGGTTGATATTATTTTTTCCCCTTCCTTTAAACCGTTTTTTATGTAAGCTTTATCTCCAATGGTTTCATAAATTTCAACTTCACGGGTTTCAATATTGCACGTGTCTTTATAAACCATCACAAAGTTTTTATTTTTATCAAAAATGATTGATTGCGCCGCTATTGCCGGCATTTGCTTATCGCCATCATCGTATTTAATATTTATCTGCGCAAACATTTCAGGCTTTATCATGTTATCCTTATTAGGTATTTTAATTCTTACTTTCATAACCCTGCTTTGCGGATCCAGTATAGAAAAAATCCGATCCACTTTTCCTGTAAAGATTTTATCAGGATAAGCTATTAATTTAATGTCGGCGTCATAGCCTGTTTTTATTTTAGCAATATCACTTTCAAAAACATCTGCCATTACCCACACTTCATCTAAATTGGCAATGATGAAAAATGGCTGAGAACCATCAACCTTAAACTGCATTTTATCGGTAACATTTTTTTCAATGATATAACCACTCATAGGAGCAGTAATGGTTTGTACGGCATTGCCTTTTGAACCATATATGGAGTTGGTTTCTTTTATCCTTTTTAAATCAGCTTTCGCCTTCTCCATATCTGTTTCGGCAGACAGTACATCTTTTTCTGTTGCCAGCCCGCCAGCCAGCATTTCCTTTGCTGAGCTAAGGCTCTTTTCAGTTATTTTCAAGGTTGATTCGGCGTATGAAAGCTGGCTTTGAAAATCGGCAATTTCACTACTGTGAATTACTGCAAGTGTTTGCCCTTTCGTTACAAAATCGCCCAACTGAACTTTCATTTCTTCCACCACACCACCCACAACCGGATACACTTTAATCCATTTATCTTCGTTAGCCTCAATTTTTCCGGATAGCGCTATACTTTTTTGCACGGTTTCCAGTGTTACTTCGTCAATCTTTATTTTATGCTGCATAGTGTCTGAAAGGCAGAATTTAGTATCATCAGCAGCAACTGCAGGTTTTTCTTTACAACTAAAAAAAGTTGTAATCAGAATGGCTACCAACGTGTATAAAATATATTTTTTCATTTGATAATTTTTAGTTTTTATAATCAGCCGCCGTCTTAAAAAAATTTTTATCAAAAAAAATTTCATCCATTACGTACCTGATGTTTAAAATGGTTAGTTGTTAAAAGTGTTTTTTCCAACAGCAAAATTCAATGCTTCAATAGCCTGCATTTTATCGTTTTTCAATTGATTAAACTGAAGCATGTTGTTTTTGTAGGATTCATTAAAATCTGTAAATTCAATAAGGCTGATATTTTTTTTCTGAAAATTTTCTGTAACCCCCTGCAGCAGTTTTTCAAACTGTTCCTGAAATGCCGGATCAATTAACTGCAGCATTTTATCTGTATTTAAAACTTTTTGGTAAGCCCGTTGCACATCATTCTCTACCGTTTGTCTTACCAGTTCCACACCTGTTTTGCTTTGGTCAATACTTATTTTTGCAGCTTTTATGTTTCCTTTATTTTTATTAAAAAAGGGAAGATCGAAGGCTACGGTTAAAAAAGAAGCATTTTCTGTAAAACTGCCCCGTTTATCAAAATCGGCACCAATGGTAACATCTGTTTTTGCTAGCGCTTTTTGTAAGCTGTAATTATTGCTGCTTAGCAAAAGATTAGTTTCGGCGGCTTTAAAATCATAGCGGTTTACAAAAGCAGCATCCAGTAATGACTGAAGTGTAAGTTGCTGAACAGCTATTTTTGCGGGTAGATTATTATCTGCATCCGCAATGTAATATGTCTTGTTATTTTGTAACAGCAATTGCAAAGCTGCTTCTGCATCAGTAAGTTGATTGATTAATGCTGATTGTTCTGCATGTAAAGAATACAGCAATGATTTTATTCGCACATCATCTTTTAAAGTAACTACGCCTTTTAGCTGTAATTGATGGTAGGCAGCACTCATCTTTTCAAGAGAAGCAATCTGCGCCTGGTAACCGTTTATTGAGTTTTGCAGAAAATTAAGATCATAAAATCCGCTGCGCAAGCTGTAGCGTAAAGTGCGTATCAAATCAAAAAACTGGTTTTCAGTTAACGATACCGCAGTTTCTGCCAGTTTTATTTCTTTGTTTCGCTTGCCGGCAAGCCTGATAACCTGTTGAATACCTATATCGTACTGCCCGGTTTTATTACTTACATCAAAAGGCTTTTTTAGCTGTGGGTTGTATAAATTTCCATTTAAGCTAAGTGTGGGGTTGTTGTAGATTTTTGCCTGTATAACCTGGGCCCTGGCAATATCTATATTATATTTTTGGGCTAGTAATGTCAGGTTTTTTTGTAAAAATTGCTGTTCTGCTTCGGGCAACGTAATGTGTAATGTATCCTGAGCTTTTAAAGCGTTGGAAATACATAACAGCATTACCCCAATGAGGCAAATATGCACCATGGAATAGTGTTTCATTAAAAATGAATTAAAGGAATTTACTAGATAGCTTATACAATTACACGGTGCATACAATTATGCTCAGCGTAGATGATAAACTGTTTGAAATGTTTTTGAAAAAAAATCAGGAAAGGTCCGGTGGAGGGGTAAGTATATCGTAGGCAAGGGTTTTGATTGCCGGCATTTTATATTTTGTAACTGCCTTTTTCTTTATCTCGGTAAAATCGATTCTTTCAATTTCGCTGAATTGCTGCTGAAAACTATATTCTATATTTTTTACCAGGTGAAAATTCTGACCAGTATCATCATCCTCATCATCTGCAGTTTTATCATATCCTAATTCCACGTTAATCAACTCCACAATACTGTTTATATCATCAACCTGCTGCCCGTTTGCATCATACACATCATCCTCCTGAACTTGTGGCAGGAACATGGATGTGTTCATGTGAGAGATGAGTAATATAAATGCAATGCATTTTTTCATAATCCTAACAAAATTATTCGAACCAGTCTTATGTTTCCCTGAAGTTCATTCCTTTTAACATCTTATTATTTTAAGTGCCACTGCAAAGCCAGTTCGTAACCCTTTAATCCAAGTCCGCTAATTACTCCTTTTACCTTACCAGACACGTGTGACAATTGTCTAAACGCTTCTCTGGCGAAAATATTGGATATATGTACCTCAATTACAGAAGATTTTATTGCAGCAATGGCATCACCAATAGCAATTGAGGTATGAGTATAGCCTCCGGGGTTAAAAATAATTCCATCGCAACTATATCCCACACGCTGAATTTCATTGATCAGTTCCCCTTCAACATTACTTTGGAAATAAGATATTTCAATATTGGGGTATTTGCCCCGAAGCGTTTGCAGATAAGTATCGAAAGATTCTTCACCGTAAATATCTACCTCACGTTTGCCGAGCAGGTTTAAGTTAGGCCCGTTGATGATTGCTATTTTCATGCACCCAAATTACACAAATTGTTACGAATGAAACAAATCTGTGAAAATCCGGTTAATCGGTGTCATCCGTGTTTCTATCAATTGATGCGAAGCAGCGATATAAACTCATCAAACAAATACCTGCTATCGTGTGGGCCAGGTGTAGCCTCGGGATGGTATTGAACAGAAAATGCTTTTTTATTTTTTATTCGGATGCCTTCAATACTGTCGTCATTTAAATTAACGTGAGTAATTTCAATATTATCATTTGCTTTTACAGCTTCAGGGTCAACACCAAAACCATGGTTTTGAGTGGTAATTTCAGACTTACCGCTGATTATATTTTTTACCGGATGGTTCAAACCCCGGTGGCCATGGTGCATTTTAAAAGTAGGGATATCGTTGGCAAGTGCCAGTAACTGGTGCCCCAGGCAAATGCCAAACAATGGTTTATCTGCAGCTAAAATTTGCTTTACAGTTTTTACTGCATAATCCATTGGTGCTGGGTCGCCCGGTCCATTGCTGATGAAATAACCATGCGGTTTAAACTCTTCCATCTCTTCAAAATTTGCTTTTGCATTATGCACTTTTACATAAGCTCCTCTTTCCACCAGGCAGGTTAATATATGTTTCTTTATACCAAAATCAAGCACAGCAATACGCAAGTCGCTTTTTTCATCTCCCAAAAAATAAGATTCTTTGGTACTCACCGTTGATGCCAGTTCAAGACCATCCATTGAAGGCACTTCATGCAATAGATTCTGCAGTTTCGCTATATCAGTAATCTCCGAAGAGATAATACAATTCATCGCTCCCTGTGTACGTATATGAGCAACCAGACCCCTGGTATCAATACCATCAATAGCAACAACGCCTTGTGCTTCGAAATATTCCTGCAGGGATGCATCGGCCATAAAACGACTGTATTTATCTTCCAGGTTGCGACCGATAACAGCTTTCACTTTTACGCTGTCACTCTCAACATCGGCAGCTTTTACGCCGTAGTTGCCAATATGTACATTATTCATGATGAGCACCTGGCCGTAATAACTCGGGTCGGTAAATACTTCCTGGTAACCCGTCATACCCGTATTAAAGCATATCTCGCCTGTAGCGGTGCCGGTTTTACCGAAGGCGGTACCATTAAATATAGTTCCGTCGGCTAAAATTAAAATGGCTGGTATTGTTTTAGAAAGAGACATTAATTTATAAAGGTTTTGCAAAGAAAAGAATATAATGGAGTTTTGAGCAAATAAAATTTGTCACATTCTACTTTTTTCTGAAGGTGGATTTTAGAGGATTAACAGAATGGCCTGGATTTTTAAATGATTGACCTCAAATCCTTTTAATCAACCAATCCACCAAAATCCCCGTTCAGACAATAAAAAAAGCTCCGATAATAATACCGGAGCTTCGTATAAACAGTTAGTTTCAAAATTATGCTTCTTTTGTTTCCTCAGTTGAGGTATCAGTTGCTTCTTCTGTTGTTGCTTCTGCATCAGCTGCTTTCTTTTTAGCACCACCGGCACGACGTGTTTTCTTAGCTGGCTCTGCAGCAGCAGTAACGCCTTTACCGTAAACTTCATTAAAGTCAACCAGTTCAATCATCGCTATTTCTGCATTATCTCCGGTTCTTGCACCTAACTTAATAATACGTGTGTAACCACCCGGCCTTGCTGCAACCTTTGGCGCAACTACTGTAAACAATTCTTTAACTGCAGCTTTATCGTTCAGGTAACTAAACACAATACGGTGATTGTGCATGATAGCTTCTTTACTTGCTGTGCTTTTTGTTTTTGTAATTAATGGCTCAATGTAAACACGTAAAGCCTTCGCTTTAGCCAATGTTGTTGTAATTCTTTTGTAAGTAATTAACTGGCAGCCTAAGTTCATCAACAGGGCTCTCCGGTGAGATGCTGTTCTGCTTAGTTTGTTACCTTTTTTTCCGTGACGCATGACATTTGTTTTGTTTCTCGTCCGCTTAAAATCCTGAGCGAAGTCAAAGGGTTAATTCGTCTGTACCGTGTCAGGAATTACAGACTACTTGTTATAAATGTGCAAATGTGCTGATTTGCTAATGTGCTAATTTCTTCAATTCAAAAGTGTATTAACATCCCGAAGGCTCCATTAGCATATTAGCACATTGGCTAATTAGCTAATTTTTTACTCGTCGTCCAACTTAAGTTTACTCAAATCCATACCAAAGCTCAAACCTCTTTCGTGTAAAACCTGTTCAATTTCACTTAAAGATTTCTGGCCAAAGTTTCTGAATTTCATCAGGTCTTCCTGCTCGTACTGTACCAGTTCGCTTAATGAATTAATCTTGGCAGCTTTCAGGCAATTGAAGGCACGTACAGAAAGATCCAGATCTTCCAATGGTGTCTTCAACACTTTACGTAACTGTAAAGTCTGTTCATCAACCAGGTCTTCTTTTTTATCTTCTTTGGTATCAAAAGTAATATTCTCATCAGTGATAATCATCAGGTGCTGTATTAAAATACGGCTAGCCTGTTTTACAGCATCCTCCGGATGAATAGTACCATCGGTAACCACTTCCATGATCAGTTTTTCAAAATCAGTACGTTGCTCCACACGGGTATTTTCAATAGCGTATTTTACGTTTTTGATCGGTGTGTAAATAGCATCTACCGGAATATATCCAAAATGAGAGTTCTTTTCTTTGTTCTCTTCTGCAGGAACATAACCACGGCCTTTACCAATCGTGATCTCAATATCCAGTTTAGCACTGCTATCCATAGTACAGATAAGCAATTCAGGATTCATGATCTCGAATGTAGGAGAAGCTTCGCCGATCATACCGGCAGTAAACTCAGTTTTGTTCTTGATAGAAAGTGTAACTTTTTCCACGCTTACTTCATGCTCTACTTTCTTCTTGATACGGACCTGCTTCAGGTTTAAGATTATTTCAGTAACGTCTTCGGTAATACCTTTTAAGGTAGCAAACTCATGGTCGGCACCGGCAATATTGATACCGATGATAGCATAACCCTCCAAAGAGTTCAGCAACACCCTGCGCAGCGAGTTACCGATAGTTACACCATAACCTGGTTCAAGCGGACGGAATTCGAAGATGGCTTCAAACTCGGTTGCTTTCTGAAGAACGATTTTATCTGGTTTAACAAAATTTAAAATTCCCATTTGTATTTTGTTGTTTTATTGTTTAAAAAATTTTTGTACCAAGCTGAAGTTTTCCTATTAAGCTTCATTGGCGAACTTGTTCTGTTATTCCTTCTTTTTAGTAAAAAGAATGAGTAATCACTCTTTTACATCATCACTTTATTCATCTTTAATTGTGTTTTGCAAATCTTCGCAAAGTTCTCCTCCATTTCCCTCCCCTTCGGGGAGGATAGGTGGGGCCTTACTTAGAATACAATTCCACGATCAGTTGCTCCTTAATATTTTCAGGAACACTTTCTCTTTCAGGATAAGTGATAAAAGTACCCTGCGATGCAGTTTCGCTCCACTCTAACCAGTTAAACTTGGCATTTTTGCCACGCAAATTACCGGTAATAGAAGCATTGGCAGCACTTTTATTCTTTAACCCAATAACATCTCCTGCTACACAACTATAAGAAGGTATATTAAGTACTTCGCCGTTAACGGTGATGTGCTTATGAGATACCAACTGGCGTGCAGCCTGGCGGCTTGGTGCAATACCTAAACGGAAAACGGTATTATCCAAACGGGCTTCTAATAATTTAATCAGATTTTCACCCGTAACACCTTTACGGCGGGCAGCTTCATCAAATGTTTTACGAAATTGTTTTTCAAGCAAACCATACGTGTACTTTGCTTTTTGCTTTTCTCTTAATTGCAAAGCATATTCACCTAATGTTTTACGCTTGCGGTTAGCCCCATGCATACCCGGCGGGTTGCTGTTTTTGGTTAACCATTTTCCATTACCTGTAATGGGTTCTCCAAATATCCTGGAGATTTTTGTTTTGGGGCCTGTGTAACGTGCCATAATTGTTGTAGTGGTCTTTTAGTGACGATGCATCATTATAAAGACCTTTTAAAATGAATAATGCACCCGGTTATAAATGGATAATTGTTTAACGGATAATGGATAATTTTTTCATTATTAATTATCCATTAATTCATTATCAATTATTATACTCTTCTTTTCTTTGGAGGACGGCAACCATTATGTGGTAATGGAGTAACGTCTTTAATCATATTGATCTCGATGCCGTTTTGAGATAAAGAACGGATAGCACCTTCACGGCCGCTTCCTGGTCCTTTTACAAACACATCAACTCTTTTTAAACCTGCATCCAAAGCGGTTTTAGCTGCATCTGCTGCGGCCATCTGGGCTGCGTAAGGGGTATTCTTTTTAGAACCTCTGAAACCCATTTTGCCGGCACTGCTCCAGCTTATTACCTGCCCCTGCTTGTTGGTTAAACTGATAATAATGTTGTTGAAACTTGCAGTAATGTGAGCATCTCCGTAGCTGTCAACTTTTACTACTCTTTTTTTAGCGGCTGCTTTTGCGCCTTGTGCTTTTGCCATAATTTGATCTAAATAGGTAATCTTTTAAAAAATGTATCAAGCCTGAGGCCCGACTGAACCAACCCTCCTGCCGACTTCGGGGCTATCTGGTATTGTTTCAAATTGTTGAAGTCTTATAAACAAGTTTGTTCCGGTGTTAACCGGAACAAAAATTATTACTTAGTTACTTTCTTCTTACCGGCAACTGTCTTACGTTTTCCTTTACGCTGACGGCTGTTGGTACGGGTACGCTGGCCACGAACCGGTAAACCTTTACGGTGACGTAAACCGCGGTAGCAGGCAATATCCAGCAAACGCTTGATATTCATCTGGGTTTCACTACGTAAAGCACCTTCGGTTTTAAACTCGTTATTGATAACGTTACGGATGGCAGTTTGCTCATCATCGTTCCACTCATTAACTTTTTTACTGTGGTTAATACCAGCCTTGTCTAATATATAACGTGCAGTAGAAAGGCCAATTCCGTAAATGTAAGTAAGGCCAATTTCGCCTCTTTTGTTTTTTGGTAAATCTATACCGGCAATACGAGCCATATTTTTATTTTAGATTTTTGATTTTAGATTTTAGATTTATTGCCAATTGGTAACTGCCAATTGACAACTTTTTTTATCCTTGTTTTTGCTTAAAACGAGGATTCTTTTTGTTAATCACATACAGTCTGCCTTTCCTTCTAACGATCTTGCAATCTGCACTGCGCTTTTTAATTGATGCCCTAACTTTCATAAACTTGTTTTTTTTCTTATCGTGAATCGTGAATTGCGAATCGTGAAATAAAAGCGGTTTCCCACTCAGCTCTGACGACTTACCACTTACATTTTTATTTATACCTGAAAATAATCCTGCCCCTTGTTAAATCATACGGACTCATTTCCACACCAACTTTATCACCGGGTAAAATACGAATGTAGTGCATCCTCATTTTTCCGGAAATTGTGGCTAAAATCTCATGATCATTCTCCAATTTAACCTTAAACATAGCATTGCTCAACGCTTCAATTATTACTCCATCTTGTTTAATAAGTGCCTGTTTAGCCATAATTTTTGGAGCGCAAAGATAGGAGTTATTATTTAATTAACAGCAAAAAACAGATTGAATTACC
>JBBQLS010000013.1:0-37213 GCA_038328115.1 Chitinophagales bacterium | reverse complement strand
CTACTTCGCTTAAGCTACGTAGTACAAAGTATTCAAACCAAATTAACTGCAACCCATGCTGTTGCCGCAATTCAAACACTTGTAGCAAGTGCCGCTGCGTACTGTAATGTGTCCGCAGGTGTTGCAGGCAGGTGCGTCGCTTTGCATGCTTTTGGCTGCTGCATTTACGGCATCCATACCGCCGTCTGCTTTTTTATGAGCAGTGCGGTGGTGTTGGGCGGCGGCAGGTGCAGTTGCAGGCTTGGTCGCTCCCATCACTCTTACTTCGCTCAGCTCCGGTTTGCGGTCGCCAATGGTTGGTGAATTTACATCCCATTCTTCGTTGCCCTGGTTTAAAACTTCGGGTGTATCCAATACATGAACTAAATCGTTACGGCCCAGATATTCATAAGCCAATGAACGGAACATAAAATCAACAATAGAGGTGGCTGATTTAATGTTTGGATGCTCTACCATTCCACAGGGTTCAAAACGTGTAAACACAAACTTTTCAACATATTCTTCCAGTGGAACACCATACTGTAAACCGATGGAAATGGCAATCGCAAAACAGTTAAGCATACTACGCATGGTAGCGCCTTCTTTGGCCATGTCAATAAATATTTCACCTAAAGTTCCATCGCTGTATTCGCCGGTGCGTAAAAATAAAGTTTGTCCGTTAATTTTTGCTTTTTGGTTGAAGCCTCTTCGTTTGGCAGGTAACGTCCTTCTTTCAACGATCATTGCCAACTGACGTTTTAAAGTGGTGTCGGCGCTGTTTTGTACACGCTTGTTCATTTCATCCAACAGGTCGTCAATGGTTAGTTTACCCATATCAACCATGCTGGAAATTTCATTAGCCAATGCCGTTGCTGTTTCTTCTGAAACCGTTTCATCCATAGTGAGCTTTGTCGAACTACTTTTCTTATCGCTCTTGTTGCTTAACGGTTGAGAAAGTTTAGAACCATCACGATACAAAGCACAGGCTTTTAAACCAAGCTCCCAGCTTAACCTGTATGAATCGGCAATTTCATCCTGCGTTGCTTCGTTTGGCAGGTTGATGGTTTTAGAAATGGCACCGCTTAAGAAAGGTTGTGCTGCACCCATCATGCGTATATGTCCGTGTGCATGTATGTAGCGTTCGCCAATCTGTCCGCATTTGTTGGCGCAATCAAAAACAGACAAATGTTCGTCTTTTAAATAAGGAGCACCTTCCACCGTCATGGTACCACATATGTAAATGTTGGCTGCATCAATTTCTTCATCGCTGTATCCTAATGCTTCCAAAAGGCTCCATCCAAAATCCTGATATTGCTCCGGTTTAAATCCTAGTCTTTCCAGGCAGGTTTCGCCTAAAGTATATACATTAAACACAAAACCAATTTCAAAAGCTGCACCCATAACACTGTTCAGCTTATCAATATCTTTCTGCAGCAATCCTTTTTCCATCAATGTTTTTGTATTGATGAAAGGAGCCCTGTCTAAAGAAGCATGCCCTTTTGCGTAAGCAACAATCTCTTCAATTTGGGGTTCGGTATATTTTAAATTACGCAATGCCTGTGGCACGCTTTGGTTGATGATTTTGAAATAACCACCACCACTTAATTTTTTAAATTTAACCAAAGCAAAATCTGGTTCAACACCGGTGGTATCGCAATCCATTACCAAACCAATGGTACCGGTTGGTGCAATAACGGTTGTTTGTGCATTGCGGTAGCCGTACTTCTCTCCCATCTGCACTGCATCATCCCAGGCTTTGGTTGCGGCTTTCAATAAATAATCAGGACAATATTTTGCATTGATACCCTGTGGTTTTATCTGAATGCCTTCGTAAGCATCGTTTGCATCGTAAGCGGCAGCACGGTGGTTACGCATTACACGTAACATATGTGTTTTATTTTCTTCGTACTTATCAAAAGCACCTAAAAAGCTTGCGAGCTCTGCAGATGTTTTATAAGATACGCCGGTCATGATGGCGGTGATGGCACCTGCAATTCCTCTTGCTTCTTCGCTATCGTAAGCAATACCGCTTACCATTAACATAGAACCAAGGTTTGCAAAACCAAGACCAAGCGTTCTGTAATCGTAACTTAACTGAGCAACTTCTTTTGAAGGAAACTGCGCCATTAAAACAGATATTTCTAATACTGTTGTCCACAAGCGGCAGGTATGTTCAAAACCGGCTACATTAAATGTGTTGTTGCTTTCATCAAAAAATTGACGAAGGTTAACACTTGCCAAATTACAAGCTGTGTTATCTAAGAACATGTATTCGCTGCAAGGATTTGATGCCCTGATAGCTCCACCTTCCGGACAGGTATGCCACTCATTAATAGCAGTATCGTATTGTGTACCGGGATCAGCACAACGCCAAGCGGCATAAGTTATCTGCTCCCAAAGTTTTCTTGCCTGTATTTTTTTCATTACACGGCCATCGCTTCTTCCTTTAAGTTCCCATTCGCCGTCTTCATCCAAAATATTGAAAAATTCATTTGGTATGCGTATGGAGTTGTTGCTGTTTTGTCCGCTAACGGTTCTGTATGCTTCGCCTTCGTAATCGCTTGCATAACCTGCTGCAATTAAAGCAGCCACTTTATCTTCTTCCTCTACTTTCCAGTTGATGAATTTTTCAATTTCAGGGTGATCAAGATCGAGACAAACCATTTTAGCTGCTCTTCTTGTAGTACCACCACTTTTAATAGCACCAGCTGCACGATCACCAATTTTTAAGAAACTCATTAAGCCGCTTGATGTACCACCACCGCTCAATTTCTCTCCTTCGCCACGTATGCTGCTGAAGTTGGTACCCACACCACTTCCGTATTTAAATATTCTTGCTTCACGTACCCAAAGATCCATGATACCGCCTTCGTTCACCAGGTCGTCATTTACACTTAAAATAAAACAGGCGTGTGGCTGAGGACGCTCATAAGCATTGGCCGATTTTTTTAACTGGCCATCTTTTGCATCTACATAATAATGGCCCTGCGGTTTGCCGGTAATACCATATACTTCGTGCAAGCCGGTATTAAACCACTGTGGACTGTTTGGTACGCAGGCCTGGTTTAAAATAGAATACACCAACTCATCATAAAATATTTGTGCATCGTTGGGTGTTGCAAAATAATCATAGCGTTCGCCCCAAACACGCCAGCAATGAGCCATACGGTGAGCAACCTGTTTAACGGTTGTTTCTCTGCCAGTTGTACCGTCTTCGTTTGGTACACCAGCCTTTCGGAAATATTTCTGTGCAAGGATATCTGTAGCGATCTGGCTCCATTGTTTTGGAACTTCTACATTATCCATCTGGAAAACAATTTCACCGGTTGGGTTTTTAATAACTGAAGTACGGTAATCGTACTCAAACATATCGAAAGGACTAACCTCGTCTTTAGTAAACTGACGGGAGAACTGCAATCCTTTAGCAGGTTGTGATTTTTTTGCCATAACTATATAAGAAGCTTGATTTGTTGGGTTAGTAAATAACAAGTCAACGAAAATATTTGTATTGCATGAGGAATCAAACTTATAAATATTAACACCTGTGGACAAAATTGGTGGATAATTTTGCAGACTCATACGGGCAGTGGATTTGGTCACTTTTCCCCAAGTTTTTAGGAAAATGTTTGTTTAAAATCTTGGAAGTTCCAGTAAAAATCCAATGGGTTGATTTCAGGCTGTTTTAACCCGTTTTTACTGTTTAAACAGCAATCTCTCTCTTTTACAGCAGAGCCGGACTCCAGTTTACAACATCATTGTGGCAACTGCTCCAATTCCTTGATTAACTAATATTTTTTTAAAAATAAAGCCTGTTATTGCACGGACAAAATGTATTAAGTAGATTTATTAAAAACTGTTATTATGAACAAAAAAGTTTTTTCTCCATGCTGGGTGTACTATGTATCGCAGCATCTGTTGCCATGTATTTTATTGGTAAAAATTCAAGTCATTTATCAGAGTTGAAAGGTTTTTTCTGGATACCATTACCACTTGCTTTGCTGGCACTATTTATAGCAGGAAGAAAATAATAAGCAGAAAGCCTCTGAAGCATCAGGGGCTTTTCTTTACCGGTTATGGTATATTTGTAAACATGAGAGTAGTTATACAAAGAGCGTTGCAGGCAAGCGTAAGCATCAACAGGGAAGTAAAGTCTGAAATTAAAACAGGCCTGCTTGTTTTAGTTGGTATTGAAGATGCCGATACCAATGAAGATATTGAATGGTTGAGTAACAAAATAGTTAACCTTCGCATTTTTGATGATGAAAACAAAGTGCCTAACGTTTCGGTAAAAGATATGGATGGCGATATTTTACTGATAAGCCAGTTCACGCTGTATGCATCTTCAAAAAAAGGAAACCGCCCATCTTACATAAAAGCAAGCAAACCTGATATTGCCATACCGCTTTATGAAAAAATGATTACTCAATTAGAAATTAACCTCGGCAAAAAAATTTACACAGGAGAGTTTGGGGCAGATATGCAAGTGCAGTTATTAAATGACGGGCCTGTTACTATTTGTATTAATACGAAACAAAAAGAATAATTTTATTTATGAATGAGATTACAATCAATCAGGCTCAGCAAAAAGTTGACCAATGGATTAAAACCGTTGGCGTAAAATATTTCAGCGAGCTTACAAACCTTGGCATACTAATGGAAGAGGTTGGTGAGTTAAGCAGGCTGATGGTGCGGCAATATGGCGAACAATCTTTTAAAGTGTCGGACAAAGGCAAAGATTTGGGTGATGAAATAGCTGATGTACTTTGGGTACTGATTTGCCTGGCCAACCAAACCGGTATAAATTTAACTGAAGCATTGGAAAAGAATTTTGAAAAGAAGAATTTAAGAGATGCAGACAGGCATCAACAGAATGAAAAATTAAAATAAAATTTCTAAAGAAATATCCGATGATTGAATTTTTAAAAGTACTTATATCTTACTTTAATAAAAATGAAATTTCTTACATACTTTCCGGAAGTGTAGCGATGAGTATTTATGCTTTACCCAGGTTTACAAGAGATTTTGATTTCATAGTACATCTGTAACCCAAAGACATTCCGGGCTTACTTGAGCACTTTAAGGATAATTATTATTGTGATGAAAATGCGGTAAAAGAAGCAATAGCAAATAAAGGGATGTTTAATATTATTGATCACAAAAGCAGTTATAAGACTAATTTTATGATATTAAAAAATGAACCTTACCGTTTGGTTGAATTTGAAAGAAGAAAACCAATTAGTTTTTTGGATATGGAAATATTTTTAGTTTCTCCTGAGGATTTGCTTATCTCAAAGTTCATTTGGATTCAACAAAGCAAAAGTGCCTTACAAATGGAAGATATCAAGGCGTTGGCTTTAATTAATACATTAGATCGTGACTATATTAATAAATGGGTGCTGTCATTAAAATTAAATACCTTCAATATTATTTAAAATGACAGATACCCCAAAACATATCCTGGAAATTCAACTTAAACTCTGGCTCCAAAGAATGCCCGGAGAAAGGCTACTGCAATTTCTTACTGATAATGATGCTGTATATAAAGCCATACAATTGACGAAAGTAAAAATGAAGCAAGAGGTTCATGCCGGTTTAAAATAACCGCTATTTTTCTTTTAATGCTTACCTAAAAAACATTTACTGAATATTGTTTCTTTCCAATGCAACAGCATGAAAAATTAAAATAACCACATGAAATTTTCACCAAAAGATATATGGTCAATACTAAAACAGTCCTTTTCTGATTTTATAGATAATAAAGTATTTAAATTAAGTGCTGCCCTGGCTTTTTATACAATTTTCTCTTTGCCCGCCATGCTTATCATTGTAATTTCGGTAAGCGATATTTTTTACGGCCGTGCCGCTATTGAAGGTACATTATATCACCAGATTTCAGAATTTGTAGGCAACGATGCTGCCATGCAAATACAACAGACCATTCGTGCTGCAGCATTATCACAAAGCAGTTATTTTGCCACTATTGTGGGTATCGTTACATTAATTTTTGGTGCTACCAGTGTTTTTAGTGAGATACAGGATTCGATAAACTATATCTGGAAACTAAAAACCAAACCACGTAAAGGCATGGGTTTTTTAAAACTGCTTTTTAACCGCCTGCTTTCTTTTTCACTGGTGGTTACCCTTGGCTTTTTATTACTCGTTTCGCTGCTCATAAATGGCCTCATGGACATGCTGATCACCCGGCTTACCATCATGTTTCCCGAGCTTACTGTTGTTATGGTATATGCAGTAAATGTTATCATTACGTTTGGTATTACGGCATTATTATTTGCCCTGATATTTAAAATATTGCCTGATGCACGTATAAAATGGCGGCACGTTAGGGCGGGTGCATTTACAACAGCCATACTTTTTATGCTGGGCAAGTTTCTGATTGGCTATTATTTAGGGCACAGCAAGCTTTCATCCACTTATGGCACTGCGGGTTCAGTAATTGTAATGCTTTTATGGGTGTATTACTCCGCTATGATATTATATTTTGGCGCTGTTTTTACCCATGTGTTTGCAGCACATTCAGGCACCCGTATATATCCCAACAGTTACGCTGTTTGGGTGCAGGAAATTGAAGTAGAATCGGAGAAGTCAATATTGGAACAACCGGTAGAAAAAGCAGTGATCTCTCCTGCAAACATACCACCGCAAGCGTGATTAGCTTTTATTATTTTAAATTGAAGTGAGTGAAATGAAGAATTATTAATGATTATTTTTTACCGGAAATAAAAAATTTAACACACAAACTTATCGCCCCTAAAATAATTAAAGGAATACCAAATTCTTTTAACCAGGTATTAATTGCCAACATCGAAACACCGGCAATTATAAAACAGGCTCCAATTAAAATAAAGATCTGCGCTTTATTATCCTGGCTACCGGTTGCTTTATTCGAATTTATTTTTTTGGAGAAAAGATTAAAGAACAATGCAGTTATCTCATCCTCGGTATAGCCATCACTGCGCAACCAATTTTTAATTTCTCCCTCAGGTTCTCCTTTACTTAATTGCTTTATTATCTGCTTTATTTTTTCTTCTGTTATCATATATTTTTTCAGCCCGCTACAAAATCAAGCCGGCATAATTTATAGGCAGCATTCAATCTTCCTGCTTTTAAATGAGCCGTAAGTTTTACTAATCGTGGGTGATACAATTCATATTCATTGCCATAAGCAGCCTTCAGATTTTCCTGCTCCAGCGTTGATATTTTACCATCAAAAGCAACAGAAACGGTAAACAGGTCCAGTAAAAAATACCGTTCACTTTCTGAAACATCTTTCAGCGTTTGTAAAAACATGCTCCAGTCATCGTATTTATTTTCTTCGCTTAAATTTAAAAGCTGCTGAAATTCCAGCAGCAGCAAGATCATGTTGGGGTGATAATTCTGCGTCATCACCACCGCATTTCCAATGGCACGCATACAACCAATTTCGGCTTCCGGCGAAAGCCGGTCGAGTTGTTTATTTTTAATGATGCTATCAGCAATCTGGTTAGCCAATGCAAAACCAAAAAGCCGTAACCTGGCTTCATGTACCACCCTTTTTAAAACAACGCCATTCCAGAATGCCTCTACAAACAAGGCTTCATATAAAATAGATATTCCGGAAATGGTTTCACCAACTGAAAATTTCAATCCGTATTTGATAACAAAATTCGTTACAAATATTTTTGCTTTATAGATCAGTCCCAGCACCAACAGATTCTTTTTTGATATCCTTTTAAACGGATCAATACCCAATATCTTCAATTCTGGGTCGGGTAATTCCAACGCTGTTCTTGCCAATATATTTTTTACACTGAATACACCGGATTGTAAAAATTCTTTTGGGTTGGCATGCATATTTATAACATCGCTAACTTCATACACGGCTTTTAATGCAATAATAAAAAGCAGGTAAAACTCGATCAATATAGAAACCAATGTTACCGCTGCAACCCAGCCATAATGTACATACCAGATTTTTTCAGCAAAATAAACATCAACCCAAACCGTAGGAAAAATCAACACAAT
This sequence comes from Chitinophagales bacterium, assembly GCA_038328115.1. Classification (GTDB taxonomy): domain Bacteria; phylum Bacteroidota; class Bacteroidia; order Chitinophagales; family Chitinophagaceae; genus Ferruginibacter. The sequence goes on along the minus strand of JBBQLS010000013.1, from coordinate 29,212 downwards.
GCCCGTAATGGCAGAAAGCAGTATCCCCTTAATGGTAATTTTTTTGATCTTGGCAGCCAGTTCTTCATCCGTAAAATCAAATACAGTATGGGTAAGATCTCTTTTTCTGAAAAAATTCAGGTAATACAAACCAAACCGCTCCAGGGCAGAAGGTTTGTTATTGGGTATTTGAAAGTTGCCAGCCACATTTTTAAATTATGCCAACAAATATATGCTTAAAAATAGTTTGACAATATTGCCTAAATTTGCGCCCTATGGCAAACGAAACAAACAATTTTGCGGAACTTATTTCGCATTGCAAAGAGTACGGTTATATTTTTCAATCAAGCGAAATATATGATGGCCTGGCGGCTGTATATGATTATGGCCAAAACGGTGCCCAGTTAAAAAAGAACATTCGTGATTACTGGTGGAAAAGCATGACGCAACTGCACGACAATATTGTGGGCATTGATGCGGCTATTTTTATGCACCCAACAGTTTGGAAAGCAAGCGGTCACGTCGACAACTTCAGCGACCCAATGATTGACAACAAAGACAGTAATAAAAGATACAGGGTTGATCATTTGATTGAAGGTTTTGCTGAAGAGCAGTCTGCAGCCGGCAATGGGCAGTTGGCAGAACAAATACTTGCGTCAATGGATGCATTGTTAGCCAAGGATGATTACGCAGGATTAAAACAATTAATTGATGACAATAAAATAAAATGCGCTGTCAGTAAAACCTGCAACTGGACAGATGTGCGTCAATTTAATCTGATGTTCTCTACCGAGTTTGGTGCCGTAGCTGCCGATAACCCGGATGATAATAAAGTGTACCTGCGGCCCGAAACTGCACAAGGTATTTTTGTAAACTTTTTAAACGTGCAAAAAACCGGCAGAATGAAAATACCTTTTGGTATTGCACAAACCGGTAAGGCTTTCAGGAATGAGATTGTTGCACGCCAGTTTATTTTCCGCATGCGGGAATTTGAACAGATGGAAATGCAATTCTTCATTCGCCCAGGTTCACAAATGGAATGGTATAAGTTTTGGTCGGAAGAAAGAATAAAATGGCACCAAAGTTTAGGAATTCCCGCAGAGAAATTACGTTTTCATGATCATGTGAAGCTGGCGCACTATGCAGATGCTGCTATGGATATTGAATTTGAATTTCCTTTTGGCTGGAAAGAGCTGGAAGGTATTCACAGTCGCACAGATTTTGATCTGAAGAAGCATCAGGAATTCAGCAAAAAGAAAATTCAGTATTTTGATAACGATGTAGATCCTGCAACCAATAAGCCTTACGGCAACTATACTCCATTTGTAGTAGAAACCTCCGTTGGTTTAGACAGGCTCTTCTTAACCATCATTAGCCTTGCTTATAAAGAAGAAAAATGGTTGAAAGAAGACGGTACAGAAGATAGTCGTGTGGTGCTAAAAATACCCGCAAAGATTGCTCCAACCAAACTTGCCATTCTTCCATTATTAAAAAAAGACGGCCTGCCTGAAATTGCGAAAGAACTGATGGATGATTGCAAGAGCAGCTTCATGTGTTTTTATGAAGAGAAAGATGCGATTGGTAAAAGATACAGGCGCATGGATGCCATTGGTACTCCTTTCTGCGTAACTATTGATCATCAAACCAAAGAAGACAATACGGTTACTATTCGTTACAGAGATAGTATGCAGCAGGAAAGAATTTCTTTAAGCCAGGTTAAGAGCCTGTTAATTGAAAAATTAAAATAAAATTAGTAACAGCATAGGTTTAATTTTATCTGCAAAGCACTTCATGTTTCGCAAAAGATATTTTTTTCTGTATTGCCTGTTACTGTTAAGCATCAGCAGTTTTGCCCAGCAGGATAGTTTACCAATAAATATAAGTTTAGCCAAAACAAACACCGGCGACTCCTTATGGCTTAATGTTTCCCTTAACAGCTATACGCAAGCCAGCAGTTTAATGTTTACCACATCGCTGCAAAATGCGGCAGTAAGAGACAGTTTTTTTCTTCCGGTAATTGATTCTGTTTCTGAATATTGCTTTGTATTTCCATCAACCATCCACGATAATTTATTGCTCCGGGCATATTTTTATCCCGGCATATTTAAGGTGTCTGGTAAGATCAAAAACAGAGATAAACACCTGGCCATAAGGGCTATTATAATTACCGATAACGAAAAAGTATTCAGTAAAGAGATCAGTTTAATGCCCGATGACAGTTTTGCATTACCATCGCTGGTATTTGAAAAACAGGCAAGTTTTGCATTTAATTATGTTGATGCAAAGCGATGGCAAACACATCCTGATTTGGAGCTTAGTGTAAAACCAGCGGCGGCCGATTTTAAACAACTAATTTTTAGTTCGGTTATTGCCCGGATTGATGAACAAGGCAACCGCCAGGCTGAAAAAATAATACTTAATAAAGACAGTATTAACAATGTGGCAAAGGCTTACGATAAGTACAAAATTTTGAAAGATGTGGAAGTTGCTACCAGCAAAAAAAGCAATATCGAAAAATTTAATGAGCAATACAGTACCGGCGTATTTATTGACGGTTCAGAAAGAGTAATTGATTGCCTGGATAACAACAATATTCAATCTTATCCAAATTGTCTTACTTATTTGCAAACACAAATGGCCGGGCTAAACATTTCAACAGACCAGTTCGGCGAGATGGCCGTAAAATGGCGGGGCCAGACAATGAAAGCTTTTTACATTGATGAAATTGCAGTTGATATTGAACAGGTATTGGGAGTAAGCACATCTGATATTGCGATGCTAAAAGTTTACTCGCCGCCCTTTTTCGGTTCTTCAAGTGGAGGCGGTGGAGCAATTGCACTGTACACAAGGCGTGGAGAATATAGTAATCCAGGGACTGGCGTAAACTGGCTTTTCAGCTTAAGAGGATACTCGCCACAAGTAAATGTGTTGTTTGATAAAAAATAATTTTTACTTTTTATATACAAAACTGCCGACCTCAAAGCCGGCAGTTTTTTTATTGCTGCAATAAGCGGACATGATTTATATCAGCACTTCCTGTGAAGTAAATCAATGTATAACATCTGGCTTCATTTTAATTTGGATCACTTTTCTGTTATTAACTAATACATTATCATGTCAACAACCGACATTACCAAACCTGCAGACCTTACAGCACATGCTGAAGGTACAGGCCCGTTGAGAAAACAACGGCCTTTATACGTTGATTTTATGCCCCCCTGCAATAGCGCCTGCCCGGCAGGTGAAAACATTCAGGCATGGATGAGCTTTGCACAGGCAGGAAATTATTTTGAAGCCTTTCAAACCCTGGTGGAAGACAATCCTTTTCCTGCCATTATGGGCCGGGTATGTGTAAAGCCCTGCGAAACGGGCTGCAACAGAACACATATAGATACCACCGTAAATATTCATGCAGTGGAGCGGTACATCGGCGATGAAGCCATCAGACAAAAATGGCCGGTACGGTTTAAAGCTTATGCAACAGTCAAAAAAGTATTGGTAATTGGTGCAGGACCATCCGGCTTATCAGCTGCTTATCACTTGGCCCGAATGGGACATGAAGTGGTAGTGTATGAAGCAGGAGAACATGTTGGTGGTTTAATGTGGAGCGGTATTCCCGACTATCGTTTACCAAAAGAAATACTCGATTTTGAAGTAGATAGAATTGTAAGAGCCGGAGTAAAAATAGAATTGAATCACAAAGTGCTAGATGTATTGCAGGAAAAAGAAGCTGGTGGCTTTGGCGCCGTTTACCTGGGTATTGGCGCAGGCCTTATTCACCAGGAAGATTTTGAGCAGGATGATTCTGTTTACATCACTGATGCTTTTGGTTTTTTTAAAGAAGCCAGGACAAATCCTTCTCCTTTCATGAATAAGAAAGTAGTGATTTATGGCGGTGGTAAGCTGGCCTTATACCTGGCCAGGATGGTAAAAAGATTTGGATCGGAAGCCACCGTATATTTTGCAGGAGATAAAAAATTAATGCCCGCCTATGATTATGAAACAGAAGATGCATTGGCAGAAGGTGTGGACGTGCAACTTTTAAAAAGCATTAAAAGCATCAGCAATAATAAAATTACACTGGAGCAGATGAAAGTAGAGAAAGGAAAAGCTGTTGGTTGCAACGAATTTGAAACCATTGATGCAGATGTATTGATTGTTGCCAATAAGCAGGAAACGGATTCAGGTTTTCTGCGTTCGTTAACAGGTATTGTGCTAAATGAAGACGGCACTATTAAAATTGATATGCAACGTATGACCGGATACGAAGGAATATTTGCGGGGGGGGATATGTTACCGGCTGAAAACCGCAGCGCCACCATTGCAATAGGCCAGGGCAAAAAAGCCGCCAAATATATTGATGCATTTTTAAAAGCTACCCCATTTCAAAAACCGGAAAAACACGCTACAGCCAGTTACAAAAAACTGCACATGTGGTACAAAACAGATGCACCACAAAAAGAGCAGGATAAACTCAGCCCCGAGATAGCCATACAGAATTTTGATGAAGTGAATGCCGGTTTATCAGAGAAAGAAGCCCGCTACGAAGCCCAGCGTTGTTTAAGCTGCGGCAATTGTTTTGAATGTGATGGTTGTTTTGGTGCATGCCCCGAAGATGCCATTATAAAACTGGGCGCTGGTAACCGCTACAAATTTAATTACGATGCCTGCACAGGATGTGCTGTTTGCTTTGAGCAATGCCCCTGCCATGCCATTGAAATGATTCCAGAACCTGTTAAATCAATTTAAAATGTCCAATAAAAATAAATTAATTGCAACGATAGATGGAAATGAGGCTGCGGCTTATGTTGCTTACCGGGTTAATGAAATTTGTGCTATCTATCCCATCACGCCTTCATCCACCATGGCCGAACTGGCAGATGAATGGAGTGCCAAAGGCATTAAAAATATTTGGGGAAATATACCCGATGTAATAGAAATGCAAAGTGAAGGGGGTGCTGCCGGTACCGTGCATGGTGCCTTACAAACCGGGGCATTAACAACCACCTTCACCGCATCGCAGGGTTTAATGCTGATGCTGCCAAACATGTATAAGATAGCCGGTGAATTGACCGCTACTGTATTTCATATTGCTGCCCGTTCGCTGGCAGCTCAGGGACTTTCCATTTTTGGCGATCACCAGGATGTGATGGCCGCAAGAACAACCGGATTTGCAATACTTGGTTCTGCCAGTGTGCAGGAGGCGCATGATTTTGCACTGATTGCACAGGCAGCAACCCTGCGATCCCGGATTCCCTTTATGCATTTTTTTGATGGCTTCCGCACTTCACATGAAGTAAATAAACTGGAACTTTTATCTGACGAACAGATTAAATCCATGATACCGGATGAATTTGTTTTCGCTCACCGCAAAAGAGCATTAAATCCTGATCATCCTTTCATAAGAGGAACCGCACAAAACCCGGATGTATATTTCCAGGGAAGAGAAACGGTGAACAAATTTTATGACGACACCGTTGGTATTGTTGATAATGTAATGAAGGATTTTGAAAGACTAACGGGCAGAAAATATGAACTGTTTGAATATACCGGCGCAACAGATGCAGAAAGAGTGATTATGATTATGGGCTCTGGCGGAGAAACCGTTTCTGAGACAGTTAATGCCCTGAATGCCGCAGGAGAAAAAGTAGCTGTGATTCAGGTTCGTTTATATCGCCCGTTTTCTTTGGAACATTTAGTAAAATCGTTGCCTGCATCTGTTACATCAATTGCAGTTTTAGATCGGACAAAAGAATCGGGCGCTTCCGGCGAACCAATGTACCAGGATGTTTTATCAACGTTGGTAAGTGCATTGCAGCAGGGCAAGATCAAACAACTGCCCAATATGGTAGGTGGCCGTTATGGACTTTCTTCCAAAGAGTTTACACCCGCCATGGTGAAAGCTGTTTTTGACGAATTAAAAAAAGATCATCCTAAAAATAATTTTACCATTGGTATTAATGATGATGTAACACATACGAGTTTACAATATGATGAATCCTATACCCTGGATGAATCCACATGGCGGCAAGCTTTGTTCTTTGGTTTGGGTGCAGATGGTACAGTAGGCGCCAATAAAAATACGATCAAGATCATTGGCGAAAATACCGACCTTTATGGCCAGGGTTATTTTGTGTACGATTCTAAAAAATCAGGAGCAAGAACAGTCTCTCATTTGCGATTTGGTCCAAAACCCATCAGGGCACCGTATCTTATAAGCAAAGCCGATTTTATTGCCAGCCACCAATTCAACTTTACAGAAAAAGTGGAGATGCTGAACTTTATAAAACCCGGTGGCACTTTTTTACTGAACAGTCATTTTAACAAAGATGAAGTCTGGGATAATTTACCCGGCTCTGTTCAGCAGGAGATCATCAGCAAAAAACTTTTATTTTATATTATTGACGCCAACACGGTTGCAAGAGATACGGGCATGAATGGCCGCATCAACACCATCATGCAAACCTGCTACTTTGCATTAAGCGGTGTGTTACCCAAGGAAGAAGCCATTGAGCAGATTAAACATGCGATTGAAAAAACCTATACCAAAAAAGGAAGGGCAGTTGTAGAAAAAAACTTTGAAGCCGTTGATGCAACGCTGGCAAATTTATTTGAAGTGACTGTTCCTGCAACAGCTAGTTCAACATCTGAAATGCTTGCGGTTGTTGGCAACGATGCCCCTGATTTTGTAAAAGATGTTACGGCAAAAATGATGTCGGGGCATGGTGATGAATTGCCCGTAAGTAAAATGTCTATTGATGGAACCTACCCAAGCGGCACCACCAAATGGGAGAAAAGAAATATCAGCGACCAGGTGCCTTTGTGGCAACCTGACCTGTGCATACAATGCGGCAATTGTGCATTTGTTTGTCCGCATAGCGTAATACGTGCTAAATTTTACAACGAAGGATTTTTAAAAAATGTACCGGATGGTTTTCAATCTGCACCCATTAACTCAAGAGGATTTCCCGAAACCAAATATACACTGCAGATTTATGCCGAAGATTGCACCGGCTGTAATTTATGTGTGGAAGCTTGTCCCGCTACCGATCCAATAAACCGTTCTTTTAAAGCCATCAACATGACGGAGAAAGAAGCTGATCCGCTGAAAATAAAAAAGCAGATCAGCTTCTTTGAAGATCTTCCCTGGAACAACCGATCTGAAATTAATTTCTCTACCGTGCATGGTGCACAGTTTATGGAGCCGTTGTTCGAGTTCTCCGGAGCCTGTGCCGGTTGCGGCGAAACACCGTACATTAAATTACTTTCACAGTTATTTGGCGACCGTTTGCTGGTTGCAAACGCAACCGGTTGCTCTTCTATCTATGGCGGTAATTTGCCAACTACACCATGGACCATGAATGCTGCAGGGCAAGGGCCTGCCTGGTCCAATTCTTTGTTTGAAGACAATGCAGAGTTTGGTTTAGGTATGCGCATGACGACCGATCATCAACTGGCTATGGCTCATCGCTTATTGTTACAACTGGCGCCTCAGCTCGGCGAAGCTTTTGTAAATGAAATCATCAATGCCCCGCAATTACAGGAATCTGAAATTGCTGCACAGCGAAAAAGAATTGAAGTACTGAAAGAGAAATTGCTAACCATTAATGAAGCTGCTGCACAACATTTATTTTCTGTTTGCGAACAGTTGGTACACCGTAGCGTATGGCTGGTAGGCGGCGATGGCTGGGCCTATGATATTGGTTACGGCGGACTGGATCATGCTTTGGCAAGTGGAAAAAATATAAACATACTGGTGCTTGATACTGAAGTGTACAGCAATACCGGCGGACAAAGTTCCAAATCTACCCCAACGGCCGCATCTGCAAAATTTGCATCGGCCGGTAAACGTGGCGGTAAAAAAGATTTGGCCATGCAGGCCGTGTCTTATGGTAATGTATATGTAGCACGAATTGCGTTTGGCGCCAATCCGCAGCAAACCATGCTGGCCATGCGTGAAGCAGAAGCTTACAATGGACCCTCGCTGATACTGGCATACAGCCATTGCATTGCACATGGTTACGATTTGAAAGATGGATTGACACAACAGAACAATGCGGTTGCAAGCGGCTACTGGCCATTGATGCGGTACAATCCTGCTTTAAGAATAAAAAAACTGAACCCTTTTATTCTTGATTCTACCAGACCCAATATGCCATTAAAAGAATTTGCTTACAAGGAGCTGCGGTACAAAGTACTTACGCAAACCAATCCCGAAGAAGCAGAAGAACTGATGACACTGGCACAGGAAATGGTGAACCTGCGCTGGAAAAATTATGAAGAACTGGCAACAAAAACCGCCAGTGATTTTATCCCTGTAGGGTAAAATAAAAATTCCTGGTTATTGAATAGTTGGAAACTCAAATAATCCACATCATGAATTCTCTGAATGGATTTAATAAGGCAGGGTTTTGGATAAGGCTGCTTGCAACCTGGGTGGATTGTATTGTTATCTATTTTGTGTTAACCGCAATCTTTTATCTGCTGTTATATACCAGGGTGTATATTTATTTTCCGTTCAATTTTGCTTTTTTTGTTGTTGGAATAATTTATTCTTTCATCCTGGTTGCATTAAAGGGGCAAACAATTGGAAAACATTTATTGAGGATCAGGGTATATGATATTGATGGGAAAAACCTGTCAATTGTCAAATCATTATTACGGGAATCAGTTCTTAAAATCCTTTCGGGTATTATTTTATTTTTGGGTTTCTTCTGGATTGGATTCTCAAAAAAGAAAATGGGATGGCATGATTACCTGTGCCGATCTAATGTTCTACAAACAGAAAATAAGAAAAATATTACTTTTTTATGGAAGGGAATAGCCCTTATATCATTTGTGCTTTTCTTTGGAAATTATATATGGAACTTTGCAGGTATAATAGCAGATGCAAAAAAAATTGAGCTCAAATCATCTTCTGTCAGGCTTCCATTTATGGAAAGGGATCCTTCTGCTTTAACTGACATCGCATCTGTAAAAGATACTTCATTTGTAAGCTGGCTGGACAAAAACGGGCAAACTCCTGAAGAGTATGCAATACAAATAGCAGCAACACATCAAATAACCATGTTTGGGGAGATACATGAAAACGCAAATAATCTTAATTTCCTTAATCAGATAATAGAGCCGCTTTATTATAAATCAGGTATACGGGTAATAGCAATGGAAATTATCCCGGCTTCAATGAATAAGAAAGTTGAGAAACTCATTAATGGGACAACATATGATTCATCACTTGCAATGGAAATTGCCCGCAGTCAGTCCTGGAAAATGTGGGGCTTTAAGGAATATTGGGATGTGCTGGGAACAGTATGGAAATTAAACAAGTCATTGCCTGTAGGAGCCGAAAGAATGAGGCTTGCAGGAATTGATTGTGATATTAATATGCCTAATGTTTCTTTGTTGGGTTTATCACATGGTGACTCAAAAGGCACACCAGCCTTTGTGGAGAAATTCAGAATTTTTTCTGCAATACAGGACATCCCTTATCTTATATACAGGGACAAAATAATGGCCAGGAATATTGAAAAGGAAATAATAGACAATCATCAGAAAGCAGTTATATGGATAGGGTACTACCATACAATGATAAATTTTACAAATTCCACAGTAAAAAATAAAAAGGTTGAGTCTATAAACCCAAGGTTTGGTGTGCTTTTAAGCCAGAAATATAAGAATACCTTTTTTCAGGTTGAACTTTATCAAAGGCTGGATTTTAATGATGCTGATACTGTTTGCAGTTCCCCGTCTATCGATAATTTTCTTGACTCGGTGATGAGACAAAGGGCAAACAAACCTGCAGGGTTTACAATTGCAGGCTCTCCTTTTGAGAAATTAAGGGATAATTGTTCGCCATTTTTTTCCCAGTTTTCTTCTGTTTGTTATGGTGATATTGCACAAGGCCTGATTTTCCTGAAGCCTTTTAATGCACGTAATAAATGTAAATGGCTTCCGGGGTATATTTCGGACGAAATGTTTATGAAATATAAACCATTGTATGATTTGATGACAAGCGATAAAGTAAGATTTAATAATGCAGAAGAAGTAAATCAGGCATTTTGTGAAAATAACTAATGAAAGATTAATGAAAATTAGGTTTGGAAAATTATAAGCACAAAAAATTTATAAATAAATATTATGAAAATACATTCCACTTACATGGGCTTAAAACTGAAATCACCCATCGTGGTTTCTGCCTGTACTTTATCAGAAGAAGTTGGCAACATTGTTCAAATGGAAGATGCGGGGGCAGGTGCTGTGGTATTATTTTCCCTGTTTGAAGAGCAGCTTAAAAAAGAGGAAGCAAAGTATGAAGCCATTGTAAGCAGCACCAGTAATATGTTTGCAGAAGCCAGTGATTTTTTTCCAAGTCTTGCTGAATATCATAAAGGTTCTGACCAGTACCTGGAAATAATCCGCAAGGCAAAAGAAAAAGTAAACATTCCTATCATTGCCAGTTTAAACGGCATATCCAATGAAGGCTGGATAAGTTATGCAAAGCAAATGGAACAGGCCGGTGCCGATGGTTTGGAAATAAATATCTTTTTTATTCCTGCTGATATACATTTATCAACTTCGGCGGTTGAGTATCGGTATCTTAATATTATTGATGAAGTAAAATCAACAGTTAAGATACCGGTGGCGGTAAAATTAAATCCCTATTTCAGTGCCATGGGCAATATGGCAAAACGTATGCAGGAATATAAAGCCGATGCGTTGGTATTATTTAATCGCTTTTATCAACCCGATTTTGATATTAATAAACTGACCCTCCTGCACAATTTACAATTCAGCGAATCGAATGAGATCAGGTTGCCACTTTTATGGATCGCACTGTTATATGGCCGTGTACCAATTTCGCTGGCTGCCACAACCGGTGTGCAAAGCTCCATTGAAATTATCAAATACATTTTAGCCGGCGCAGATGTTGCCATGACAGCTTCTGCCTTATACAAAAATGGAATCGGCTATTTAAAAACAATGAATAAAGAGCTGGAATCCTGGATGCTTACAAAAGGATTTGAAAATATTAATTCCTTTAAAGGCGTTATGAGCCAGCAACATATTTCAGATCCTACCGGTTACGAAAGGGCCAATTATATTAAAGTATTGGAAAGCCAGAAATAAAATACAAAGAAAGTTATTGAACTGTTAGTGCCGGCCGGTTTATTCAACAGCCTGCAGGCTGCAATCAATGCAGGTGCAAATACCATTTGTTTCATTCGCAGAAAATAGCCGCAGTCTGCCCGGTAAGGGTGATCAAGGTTTGACAAAATCACTTCTTTATTATTTACTTTCAACTGCAGCCTGCGCAGCAGCTAAACGTGCAATAGGTACACGGAACGGAGAACAGCTTACATAGTTCATTCCCAGTTTGTGAAAGAATTTTACACTATCTGCATCTCCGCCATGCTCACCACAAATACCCACCTTAAGATGCGGCTTGGCTTTTCGTCCTCCGCTTATACCCGCCCTTACCAGTTCGCCTACTCCATCCTGATCAATAGTCTGGAACGGATCGTAAGGAAGAATTTTCAGGTCGAGATATTTGGGTAAAAAACCGCCAATATCATCACGGCTGAATCCAAAACTCATTTGAGTAAGATCATTAGTACCGTAACTGAAGAAGTCAGCCACCTGCGCCATCAGTTCTGCACGGATGGCAGCCCTCGGCGTCTCAATCATTGTTCCGTACAGGTATGGTATCTTTTTCATTTTCATTTTTGTACACACTTCCTGGTACACCCTGTCCACAATAACTTTCTGATGTATCAATTCATTTACAGTGCAGGTTACCGGAACCATGATTTCCGGAAATGCTTTTTTCCCGGTCTTCAGTATTTCGGCAGTAGCTTCCAGTATGGCACGAACCTGCATTTCTGTAATTTCCGGAAAACTGATACCCAGCCTTACACCACGGTGGCCAAGCATCGGGTTATTTTCATGCAAAGCCAGCACTCTTCTTCTTAATACGCTCATGCTGATGCCCAGTTCTTTTCCAAGCTGATGTAGCTTATCAATGTCATGCGGTACAAATTCATGTAAAGGCGGATCCAGCAAACGGATCGTAACAGGATAACCCTTCATAACTTTCATTGTGTCCTTAATATCCTTCTTGACATACTTAAATAATTTATTCAGAGCCGACCTTCTTTCCTGTTCAGTTTTACTTACGATCATTTTGCGCAGCAGAAATAAAGGCTGTTCACTTCCTTCGCCATAAAACATATGTTCGGTGCGGAACAATCCAATGCCCTCGGCACCAAATTTCATAGCATGTGCTGCATCTTCCGGAGTTTCAGCATTGGTTCGTACCCCAATCTGTTTTATTTTATCAACCAGCTTCATCAGGTAATTGTACGGTTGGTTCTTATTCAGGTCAATATCCGTTAATGCCATACTGCCTTCATATACCAGGCCTTTGGTTCCGTTCAAACTCAGCCAGTCTCCTTCTTTGATGACCTCGCCGGTCTTAGCATGAAATGTTTTGGTGTCGGCATGTATTTCTATATCGGAACAACCAACAATACAGCATTTGCCCCAGCCTCTGGCTACCAATGCGGCATGAGATGTCATGCCGCCTTTGGTTGTAAGTACGGCTTGCGCCTTATGCATTCCATCCACATCTTCAGGCGATGTTTCTTCACGAACTAAAATTACCTGCTCTCCTTTAGCTGCCCATACTACTGCATCATCAGATGTAAACACCACACGCCCCCTGGCACCACCCGGACCGGCCGGCAATCCTTTTGCAATGGGCTTCGTAATAAGTTCAGCCGCAGGGTCTATCATAGGAAGCAATAACTCAACCAGTTGATTGGGCGCCACCCGCATGATGGCTGTTTCTGCATCAATCAGTTTTTCTTTATGCATTTCTGCTGCCATTCTTACGGCTGCATTTCCGTTTCGTTTACCAACACGGCATTGCAGCATATATAGCTTTCCCTTTTCAATAGTAAATTCAATATCCTGCATGTCTTTATAATGCTGTTCCAGTTTTTTCTGATAGCCGAATAATTCTTTGTACTGTGCAGGCATTAATTTTTCCAGCGAAGTAAATTGTTTGCTTTGTTCATTCATCGAATATTGATTCACCGGTGCCGGTGTACGGATACCGGCCACCACATCTTCGCCCTGCGCATTTACCAGGTATTCGCCATAAAATTTATTTTCTCCGTTACCGGGATTCCTCGTAAAAGCAACACCGGTGCAACTGTCGTTACCCATATTGCCAAACACCATCGACTGCACATTTACTGCCGTGCCCCATTCATCCGGAATCTTTTCTATCCTGCGGTATTCAATGGCACGTTTGCCGTTCCAGCTGCTGAATACAGCGCCCATACCGCCCCACATTTGTTTCCAGGGATCATCGGGAAAATCGGTACCTAAATTTTTCCTGATAGTTTTCTTATAGTCGGCAACCAGTCCTTTCAGTTCATCAACTGTCAGATCTGTATCGCTGTCATATCCTTTTTTTTGTTTGATATGCTCTAATTTTTCATCCATCAGTTTACGGATGCCTTTATTTTGTTTTACTTCAATGCCGGCACCTTTTTCCATTACCACATCGGCGTACATCATAATGAGGCGCCTGTATGCATCATAGGCAAAACGTTCATCGCCACTTTGGGCAATAAGTCCGCCAATTGTTTTATCAGTGAGCCCCACATTCAATACTGTTTCCATCATGCCGGGCATACTTCGCCTGGCACCTGAACGGATAGAGACCAGCAATGGATTTTTTTCGTCACCGAATTTTTTTCCGGCAAGCTTTTCCATTTTGCCAAGCGACTCTTCCACCTGGCTCTTTAAAATTTTAGGATAGGTTTTTTTATTGCCATAGAAATAAGTGCAGACTTCGGTAGTAACCGTAAACCCGGGAGGCACCGGTAGCCGGAGTTTTGGGTGCCCTGCCATTTCTGCAAGATTAGCACCCTTGCCACCTAAAAGGTTTTTCATGGATTCATTTCCGTCGGCCTTACCACCGCCAAAGAAGTAAACAAACTTCCCGGCTTTTGTTGAATTTGACATAATTATGTGTTTTAATCTTACACATAATTATGCCTTGTTTGCCTTATTTTTTAAAACATCACTCATCCAAGCGAGTGATTCTTATCATTAAAACGAGAGGGATATTGAAGAGAAATAAAAGTGCCAATAATTCAGATGAGATCACAGTATTTTCAGTGGAGGTTGTTAAAAAACTCAATTATTTGAGATGAACCTGGATCGACAAGTATTACTTTCCGGTTCTCATCCAGTAATACTGAGACCGGGATGCTCGTAATATTGTATTTACGGACACAGGTATAGCAAAATATTAATTACTGCTTCCTGTTTTTGATCATCATAATTATATTCATCAGCAGTACACCTATTGCTGCACCCAATGTTATCAGCGTAACAATATGAATGGGGCGTATGCATTCCGAACCTGTTAACCTGCTAAAGTTTAAAGTTGTTAACAGTATTACAATTACAGTAATGCCAAGGCTTCTTTTCTGTGGATTCATAATTTATTTTTAAGGCTAGTTCACATCTTCGTAGTAAGGTATCTCATCGTGACTCACCGCTTCTTTTTGATGCCAGTAAGCCATGGTTACTACATGCCCATCGGGCGTTTTAAGTAACCTTCCGTAAATAGCATTGATGGTATTGTATGTGTAATCGGTCACACCAATGGTAAATGTTTCGGGTGCTGAAGGTGCTGGTGGAGGCGGTGGTGCAGGAGCCTCTTCTCCCTCAGTAGCTTTTACAACCGGGACAGCAGCAACTTTTGGTGGCGGTGATGGAACAACCACTACCGTAAATTTATTATACTCCAGTATTTTTTTTAAGAAGGAAACTCTTTCCGGCAGCACATTCTTTTCCACGATGCCGCATTTAACGCCATCCAGTTCTTCAAATTCGTGATTTTTGTTTATAGCCATTTTTTTTGGAGTTTAGAGGTTTAGGAGTTTAGAGGTTTAGGAGTTTATGGTGCAGTTCTAAACTTCTAAACCTCTAAACGACTAAACCAGGCTTTCTATGTAATCATAAATCCAACTCAATAATCCAATCAGTATTATACCTGCTGCACAAATAATTAAGCCAAGTTTAGCAGATGGTTCTACCCGTATCTTCTCCATCGGCAGATCATTCTTATCCATAAATACAGAACGGATAACCCGTAAATAATAGTACAGCGAAATGATCATGTTCAGCGCAGCAATAATTATAAAAAGATAACTTCCTTTAGATGCACCTGCTGTGAGTAAAAATAATTTACCAAAAAAACCGGCTGTTGGCGGAATGCCGCCCAGTGAGAATAAAGCAAGTGCCAGCACCCAGCTCAGGAATGGATTGCTTTGATACAATCCTTTATAATCATCAATATTTTCCCGGTTGGCTTTGGCTGCAATAGCTGCTGCCACACCAAATGCTGCCAGGTTTGAAAATATATAGATCAATATAAAATAAACAACCGATGTAGTTCCTGCTGCAGAATTACTACTGATACCCACCAGTATAAAACCAACCTGTGCTATGGATGAAAAAGCCAGGAATCGTTTTATATTTTGTTGACGCAGGGCAAAAAGATTACCAATGACCATGGTTGCAATGGC
This sequence comes from Chitinophagales bacterium, assembly GCA_038328115.1. GTDB lineage: Bacteria > Bacteroidota > Bacteroidia > Chitinophagales > Chitinophagaceae > Ferruginibacter. Next base: position 13,625 of record JBBQLS010000013.1, on the reverse strand, counting down.
CAATACCATCACCATATTATACCAGGTTGCCTGCATAGGCTGAAACACTTTGTAAAGTGTTGTCATAAAAATAAAAGCAACAGCTCCTTTAGATATTACTGATAAAAATGCCGTGGTAGCAATGGGTGCCCCTTCGTACACATCTGCCGTCCATAAATGAAAGGGCACAATGGATAACTTAAAAGCGAAAGCTGAAAATAGAAATACCAATGCCAGAATTTGCAGCGGACTTCCATCAAGGTGCTGGGGAATTTCTGCAAAACTGATGGTGCCGGTTGCGCCATAAATTAATGAGATACCAAAAAGCAAAATACCGGAAGAGAATGCTGAAGACAGGATCATCTTCATGCCTGCTTCAGAAGACCTTTTTTTATCAAGGTCGAAGTTTGCCATGGCAGCAACCGGGATAGTTGTGAGTTCGAGCGCCAGAAAAAACATCAGCAAATTACCACTGGAGATAAGAAAGAACATACCCAGCAATGCAGACAACATCAGCATAAAAAACTCCGGCATGTGCTCCGATTTTTTAAACCAATCAGCAAACAATAACGAGATCAGATAAACACCCAGGCTTAAAATATTTTTTTGAAATACCATCAGCGATGTTGTTTGGTACATCCCTCCGAACAAAGTTCCTTCTGCATTAAAGAAAAAACCAACAATAAAATTCAGCAACAACAAAACCTGTATAAGCAATAACAGGGTTTCATTTTTCAGCCCCTTGCCTATCTTAATAAACAAGAGCAGGAAAATGATACCGGTTACTACCAGTTCGGGTTTCATCAATGTGAATATTTCATTCATTCGGCATACTTTTATTTGAATATCGAACAAGGAACAAGGAATGTTGAATTTTGAAGTTGGAAATTCCTTGCAGAATCCTGAGGACGATAATCATTCGGAATTCCTTGTGCCTTGTTCATTATTTTATTATTTACCAATCTTATTCATAATTACTTCCGCTCCGGGACTTACCAGATCATTCAACCAGAAAGGTGCTACACCAATCGCTACAATACCGGCTATCAAAATCAAAGCAGCCAGCTTTTCATTCCACGTCGCATCTGTCAATAATTCAAACCCTTCTTTTAACGGCCCCATCGCAGTTTTTGTGATGGCTCTTAAAATATATACGGCTGTTACCACAATGGATAAACATGCAAGAATGGTTGCTACTCTTCTGAACGCATCCGGATGTTGCCACGAACCCATGAACACCGTCATCTCGGCAACAAAACCACTAAGCCCGGGCAAACCCAGCGAACACAAACCAACAATAAATAGCATGGTAACAATAAAAGGCATGCGCTTTAATAAGCCGCCCATTTCATTTACCTGTCTGGTATGTGTCCGTTCGTATATCATGCCAATAACTGCAAAGAAAAGAGCAGTCATCAATCCATGTGATACCATTTGCATTACTGCACCCGTCATGGATGTTTTGGTTAACATACCAATGCCCAGTAAAACAAATCCGCAATGACTTACCGATGAATAGGCATTGATGTATTTCAAATCCTTCTGCATCATGGTAGCAAAGGCTCCGTATAAAATAGCGATAACTGAAAGTACAATGATGATGGTTGCATATTCTTTTGCGCCTTCGGGCATAATATAAGTTGCCACACGCAAACAACCATAACCACCGAGTTTCATAGAAATTCCTGCCAGGAACATAGAACCCGCAGTTGGTGCGGAAGAGTGACCATCGGGTACCCAGGTATGCAAAGGGAACAATGCCGTAAACACGCCAAAGCCAACAAACAACAAAGGAAAGCAGATCATTTGGGTTTGAATGGGAATATTTAACGAAGCCAGTGTCATCAGATCAAAACTGTGTTCCTTGGTTGAAAAATAAATTCCCAGTAAACCTACCAATACCAATGCAGAACCGCCCATTAACATTAGTGCCAGTTTATTGGCAGCATATTCTTTTTTGCCACTGCCCCAGATACCGATGAGTAAATATTTTGGAATTACCGCAATCTCTAAAAAGAAAAACAGGATAAAGAGGTCGAGTGAAATAAAAAAACCGTAAGCACCCAGGCTTAATAAAATAAGCAGGAAATAAAATTCCTTGGTCATTTTAGTAACATTCCACGAAACCAGCACGCCGGCAATTACAACAAAAGAAGTCAACAATATCATTGCTACCGAAATACCATCAACACCTAAATGAAAACTGATATTCCATGAAGGAAACCAATTGTATTTCGTTTCAAAGAGCATTTGCGCTGTATTTCCTGCTGCACGTTGCCGGTTAAAAAGAACAAGTAATGCAAATGCCAATACCAGCTGAAGCGATGCACCTGCAAGCGACACCCACCTTACCTGTGCAGTATTACGCATAAGCAGCACAACTACCGCAGTTAACAATGGTAACAATATCAATAAGGATAAATTCATGCGCTTTTATTAATTCAAATAATTATGTCCACCAGTAAATAAACAATAAAGCCAAACCAATAACTCCTGCCAGAAAATAAATGGCATACGATTGCACTTTACCGGACTGCAAACCTTTTATTGATTCAGAAATATCCTGGGTGCCTTTACCGGTTGCATTTATCAGACCATCTACCACATTTTTATCAAACCATGCAGCCGGTCTTCCTATCAGGTTGAAAATTATTTTTTGGGTGATGAACAAATAAATCTCATCAATATAAAATTTATGATAAGCCGCTTTGTACAAGCTACTTAATGCGGTTGCAATCTTATCCGGTTTGTCGCTTTGCTTTTTATACATCCACATGGCAATAAAAATTCCTATAAGGCCTAATACAACAGGTGCTATAGAAAATTGTAAATGAAAAGCAGTTTCCAATTTTTTTCCATCGGAGCTAACAAAATGCCCGAAGGGAATAAAGCCAGCAACAGCAGCGCCTACAGCCAATAAAACCAAGGGCATCATCATTGCAAAACCACCTTCGCCTTTATGTTCTCCATGTACATGAGCTTCTTTGCTCCAGAAAATATTGAAGTACAACCGGAACATATAAAAAGCCGTTAAGCCGGAAGTGATCAATGCTATCCAATAAATAGTTGGATTATGTTCGTAAGCAGCTAATAAAATTTCTTCTTTACTGAAGAAGCCAGCAAACGGTGGCACACCAGCAATAGCCAGGCAGGCAATTAAAAATGTAATGTGCGTGATGGGTAAATATTTTCTCAAGCCCCCCATATCTTTCATTTCGTTGCTGTGTATGTAATGTATAACTGACCCTGCACCTAAGAATAACAAGGCTTTGAACATGGCGTGTGTAAATAAGTGAAACATAGATGCAGTGTAACCCAATCCGTTTTCTCCACCATATTTTGAAACGCCCAATGCAAACATCATATACCCGATCTGGCTCATAGTGGAATAGGCAAGCACTCTTTTAATATCTGTTTGTGTGCAGGCAATTACAGCGGCAATCAATGCTGAGACAGCACCCACATAGCCTACCATGGTTAATGCGTTGGGAGATGAAATGGCAAACACAGGAAACAATCTTGCCACCAAAAACACTCCTGCAACAACCATGGTTGCAGCATGTATTAGTGCTGAAACCGGCGTTGGACCTTCCATTGCATCGGGCAGCCAGATATGCAATGGAAACATCGCACTCTTGCCTGCACCACCAATAAAGACTAAAACCAAGCCCCAGGTTAAGGCAGATACGCCGATGAAGGAAGCTGCAGCGGCACTTTTATACCCTGCAGTCTCTGGCGAAGTTAATGTTGCAATCAGTGTATTAAAATCAAGAGTGCCGGAATGAAAAGACAGTATTAATATACCGATCAAAAATCCAACATCGGCAAAGCGTGTTACAATAAAAGCTTTTTTACAGGCGGCGACGGCACTTGGTTTATCGTAGTAATATCCAATCAGTAAGAAAGATGAAACACCTACCAGTTCCCAGAAAATATATATCTGGAAAATGTTGGAAGATACCACCAGGCCCAGCATTGAAAACGTAAACAGTCCGAGAAAAGCATAATACGTTGGGAAACGCTCATCTCCCTTCATATAACCCAGACTGTAAATATGCACCATCAGTGAAATGAAAGTTACCACTACCAACATCATTACAGAAATGGGATCGAGTATGATTCCCATATCGATTGAAACTCCTTCTGAAAATTGTAACCAGGTATATTTAAGCGGAACTAATTTCTGATATACGCCATCAATCTTTCCGTACTCAAAGAAATATCCGTAAGCAGTATATAATGCCAACACCGTTGAAATCAATAACAATGCAGTTCCGATAACCCCTGAAGTTTGCTTAAAATATTTTCTGCCAAATATTCCAAGCATTAAAAATCCTGCCAGTGGCAGTAAAGGAATAAGTGCTATGTAAGTTGCGTTTAGCATTTTAGGGCCTCACCCCAACCCCTCTCCAAAGGAGAGGGAACTGGAAGTTGACAGCTTTTAATTTTTATTATATCTTTTAACTAATAATTCTTTTCAATTTTCACTTAAATATATTTCACAATCTCCCAGATTTCCCTCCCCTTGGGGGAGAATAGGTGGGGCGGGGGCCTAGTATTTTAACTCCTCCGCATTCTCAACATCTATTGATTTATGACTGCGGTATAAATTAATAATAATGGCGATAGCTACGGCCGCTTCGGCCGCTGCAATGGCAATAATGAAAATTGTAAAGAATAAACCATCCATTTTATCGTACCACAAATATTTATTGAATGCTATAAAATTCAGGTTCACACTATTTAATATCAGCTCAATACTCATCAGCATGGTAACCAGGTTGCGCCTGGTAAAAAAACCAAACACACCAATAAAGAACAGGGCTGTGCTTAGGAACAGTAAGTGATATAGTCCGGGTTCAATCATATTTTTAATATCGAACAAGAAATGATGAATTTTGAAGTTGGAAATTCCTCGCAGAGTCCTGCGGACGATCATCATTCGAAATTCCTGGTTCCTTGTTCATTATTTATTTGTTCATTATTTATTATTTCACTTGGTTTACTTTTTAATGCAATTACAATACAACCAATCAATGCAGCCAGCAATAAAATACTTACCACTTCAAATGGCAACGAATATCCTCCCTCTTCAACTCCCAACATTTGATTACCAATATTGGCAACAGTTGGTTCAATCGCTTTATTATTAGTTGGCGTGAAGGTATGTTGTACCAACTGCAGCATCACTAATGCCAGGCCGCAAAAAGCTGCCAATGTCGAAAATAATTGCCTTCCAAATTTTGGTTTGGGTAACAGATCTCCCGCCTGCTGGGTAAGAAAAATGGAAAAGATAATAAGTACCACAATCCCCCCCACATAAACTACGATCTGCACTGCTGCTATAAATTCGTACTGCAGCCAGAAGTAGATACCGGCAATACCAATTAGTGTAAATAATAAATAAATAGCCGCACGGAATATCATCCGGGTGGTAACTGCCAGCACTGCACTTAGCAGTGTAATTGCAGCCAGCAAATAAAATATGATGTTCGATCCGCTCATTGTTATTCTATACCCTCTCTTATTTTTGAATCGGGTTTGTTTAAAATCTTTGTCAGTTCGGCCCTGTCGAAAACGCTGTGTTCAAATGTCTGTGCCATTTTTATCGCATCGGTTGGGCATGCTATGATACACAAATTGCACATGGTACACAATTCAAGGTGATAGACAAATTTGTCAATCGCCTTTTTCTTTTTGCCTTCTGCTGTAATATCAAACTTGGTAACAATTTTTATTGTTGCATTCGGACAGGCAAGTTCACAGGCTGTACAGCCAGTACAGGCATGTTCATTGTGCTCATCATGTATCAACACCACTTCTCCTTTAAACCTTTCGGCCATTACCAGCGTATCCCTGTTATCGGGGTATTGCTCGGTAATAATTTCCTTGTGATGCGTAAAATAATAACCGGTGCGGCGCATACCGATAAGCAGTGATTTTACACCCGAGAAAACATCTTTTATGTATTTTACTATAAACATAACTTTCCACTACTTTAAAAATGCCAACCCAAAATTGCAATGGCCGTAACCAGCAATAAATTAAACATACTAATCGGTAATAAATATTTCCACTCTAAAGTCAGTAACTGGTCAATACGCAAACGTGGGAATGTCCATCGGAACCACATGATCACAAATATTAAGAAAAACGTTTTACCAAAAAACCACACACTGGAAGGTACATAATCCATTACATGATTAAATGCCTGCCAATGACCGATATGAAACGGCATCCATCCGCCCAGGAACAAAGTGGCACCGATAGCGCATACTATGAATACATTGATGTATTCTGCCAGAAAGAACAAGGCGAATTTCATTCCTGAATATTCTGTATGAAAACCAGCGGTTAATTCTGATTCAGCTTCGGCCAGATCAAAAGGCGCCCGGTTTGTTTCTGCCGTTACAGCAATAATAAATATGACGAATGAAATGATCACAGGTATATGTCCTTTAAATATCCACCAGCCATCTGCCTGTGCGTTGATGATATCGGTGATATTTAGACTACCCGTTAAAACAACAATAGTAAGAATGGATAACCCGGCAGATAATTCATAACTCACTATTTGTGCACCACTGCGCATGGCTCCCATTAACGAGTACTTATTATTACTTGCCCAGCCGGCCATTAAAACACTGATGACCATGATGGATGAAACGGCAGAGATATAAAGCACGCCGATGTTTAGATCCCACAATTGAAAATCTTTTGCAAAAGCGATAGGTGCCATCAGCAACATGGCCACCATCATAGCAATAAATGGTGCCAGGTTAAATAAAAATTTATCTGCGCCATCGGGTGTCATCCCTTCTTTCACCAATAATTTTAACGTATCTGCCATTGATTGCATTAAGCCGAATGGACCAACACGGTTTGGCCCCAGGCGGATCTGCATCCATGCGGCAACCCTTCTTTCCATAATTACCAACACAAGGCCAAGTACAGCAAACAAACCAATCACAGCTATGCCCGCAACGACCATTTCAATGATCATCACCCATGTTGGATTGAATGTTTGATTCAACCAATCATGAATAAAAGACGATATTTTGTTTAAGCTCCACATGGCCTCACCCCAACTCCTCTCCAAAAGAGAGGGAACTCGTAGGGGTAGTTTTTAATTTAAAAACGTTATAATTTTATTTCGTTCTTCACCCAATTCTTCTCCATAATCATCGCTTCAATAACTCTCCCCCTTGGGGTTCCCTGATAAGGGAACGAACAAAGTTCAGGAGGGGGCCGGTTTTCATCGATCTATATCCGGTATCACCAAATCCAACGTTCCCATCATCGCCACCAAATCACCCAGCTTACTTCCTCTTGCCATGTGATCCAGGGCAGAAAGATTTGAAAATCCGGGTGAACGGAATTTTATGCGATAAGGCATTGTTGCGCCTTCACTCACTATATATACACCCAACTCTCCACGGGCTGTTTCTACTCTTGTATAAAACTCTCCTTTGGGTAATTTCAACACGGCTTTTGTTTTTGCCTGAAAATCTCCTTCGGGGATATTATCAATTAACTGTTCTATGATTTTGATTGATTGTTTCATTTCCCTGATCCTTACCATATACCTCGCCAGCGAATCGCAACCGGTTTCCAGTATCTCATCAAACTGAACCTTGTCGTAAACTGCATAGGGATATAACTTTCGTATATCGCAGTTTACGCCGCTACCTCTTGCTGCCGGTCCGCTGCAACCGTATGAAACCGCATCTTCCTTCGATAAAAAACCTACTCCTTTCATCCTGTTTATAAAAATGATATTGCCGGTAACCAGTTCATCGTATTCGTCAATCTTTCTTTTAAACAGTACGATGAATTCCTTTACTTTTTTCTGAAAGCCGGAATGCAGGTCGGCCATTAAACCACCAGGCACATAATAATTCATGGTAAGCCTGGCACCGCAGGTTTCCTCCATTATTTCATTAATTTTTTCTCTTTCTCTAAAAGCATGAAAGAAAGGTGTGAAGGCCCCGATATCCATTGCCATAGCTCCCCACCACAATTCATGCGAAGCAATTCTCGTAAGTTCATCCATGAGCACCCGTATAACCTGGGCCCGTTCAGGTACTTCTATCTGCATTGCTTTTTCAACACACATAGCACAGGCATGATTATTTATATGGGCAGAAAGATAATCCATGCGGCTGGTAACATAAATGAATTGCCGGTAGGTTAAACTCTCACACATTTTTTCTATGGAGCGATGAATGTAACCGAGATGCGGCTCAACCTTTTTTATAGTTTCGCCATTCAGTGTAATCACCAGGTGCAATACACCATGTGTTGCAGGATGTTGAGGTCCTACATTGATCACAAGATCACCAGCCCCCTCTAACTCCCCCAAGGGGGAGGATTGTGAACCGCTTTCTAATATTTCAGTCTGTCTAAACATTAATACATTTTCAAAAATTCAATCTACACTTCAATCTCCTACTTAACTTCCCCCTTGGGGGATCGAGGGGGCTACAATTTTATCATATTAACCGGGTCCTCAAAATCTTTCCGCATGGGGTTCTTTCCTTCCCAGCCATCGGGTAATATTAATAACCTCAGGTCGGGATGATTTAAAAAATTAACACCAAACATTTCATACACTTCACGCTCATGAAAATTGGCCGTCTGCCAGATATGGCTCACTGATTCAATCTCCGGCTTAGCTGCTTCAAGTTTTGATTTGATAACAATATTGTGGCGATACTTTGTAGAGCTAAGATGATACACCATGGTCAGGTGTGTCTTCCAATCTATACAGGTAAGGCAAAAAAGATAATCAAAGCATAAGGAATCCTCGTTTCGGAGTTTACCAGCAAAGGATAACCAATCGGTAGGCTCAACATGTATGTTGAGCCATTCGCCACTTTCATGAAATGTGGCCGCAGGAAGCAGTTCAGTTATGTTGGTTTTCAGTTCCTCGTTATTCATACAATATTATATACCTGACTTTATTTGTTCTCTCGTTTTTCCGGCTTTTATTTTTTCCTGTAAACTTATCAATGCATGAAGCAATGCTTCAGGCCTGGGCGGACAACCGGCTACATAGACATCTACTGGTATAATATGGTCGGCACCTTTAACAACAGAATATGTATTATAAAAGAAAGGACCACCGCTGATGGCACAGGCACCCATTGCAATTACATATTTTGGATCGCCCATCTGGTCGTACAAACGTTTTAATACCGGGCCCATTTTATTAACGATGGTACCGGCAATGATGATCACATCGGCTTGCCTGGGCGAGGCACGTGCCACTTCAAATCCGAACCTTGAAAAATCGTATTTGGCACCGGCAACAGCCATGTATTCAATACCACAGCAACTGGTAGCAAAAGTGAGCGGCCATAAGGAGTTTGATCTGGCCCAGTTGATCACATCATCCAGTTTGCTCAACACGATGCCACCTCCGGGGATTTCCTGTATTTCTCCGGGAAAAGAAGCCTCCCCAAACCCCTCCGAAGGAGGGGCTTTAAAAGACTCTGAATTATTTGAAGAGTTATTCATTTTCTTTAAAAGTGTATTATTCTCAAATTAATTTCTTCACTACAATCTGCTCCATAATCATCGCTACAATAACTCTCCCTCATGGGGGAGCTGGAGGGGGCAGGTTCCTACATCCACTTTAATGCCCCTTTTTTATGTGCGTATAAGAATCCCATAAACAAAATGAAAAAGAAAATAACAATTTCCACCAGGGCAAGCCATCCCTCCGACTTTGCTACTACTGCCCAAGGGAAAATAAATATCAGTTCCACATCAAAAATTAAAAATACCAGTGCAAATAAATAGTAGCCTACGTTTAATTGTATCCAGGTTTTTCCTGTTGTAGGAATACCGCATTCGTATGGCTGACCCTTCTGAGGATTTTTAGTAAATTTTGTAACAAGCCTTGCAATCATTACCGCAATAGAAGAAAATGCCAGCGCAGCAATTATTAAAACAATCATGGAAGATGCACCCATAGCAAGATTATTATTGATTTTTTTTAATGGTACAAGTTAAGGAAGAAATGTCTATTTTGAATCAATTCCCCTCCATCGTTTTAATCACTGGTTATACTGATTTAAATCATTTTTTTTGTATCGCTTCAAACATACACACCTATCCATATATTTCTACGTGAATATCATGTTTATCATAACCCATATCCATGATTCTTGTTTTCGCTTCATCAATCATTCCACGCCAGCCGCATAATAAAAAACCGGCTGGCCTTTTATCGCTGCACAACTCTTCGTAAATGCTGTGTACATAGCCTGTGCGGCCTTCCCATTCCTCTCTTGATAGTGTTGGTATATAAGTAAACCCTGGTACAGATGCCTCCAGCTTTTTCATTTCATCATAATACAACAAAGTGTCTTTTGTGCGGCAGCCGAATATCAACGTTATATTTTTGTGGGGAATATTTTTGTTTTTTATATGATGCATCATGCTGCGGAAGGGTGCAATACCGGTACCCGTGCAAATCAGGAACAAATCTTTATCCAATGGTTCTTTTAAGGTAAAAACTCCCTGCGCTCCACGAAATGTAAGCTCGGATCCTGTGTTAACCTCATCAAAAATATAATTGGTGCCTGCGCCTTTTTTATCCAGTACAATAATCAGTTCAAAAACATTGGTTCCATCGGGCCAGGAAGCAATAGAATAGCTGCGCCAGCGCTTATTTGCTTTTTCGTGAATCGGCAGATCAAGTGTTACAAACTGGCCGGGAATAAAATCAAACGAAGTTAATTCAGGCACTTCAATCCAATATCTTTTAGTGACTGCTGTTTCATTTTCAATGCGGATAACCTTTCCTTTGCGCCACGGTAATAATGCCATTTTTAACGTTTGTGGAAAGTTACTAAGAAATAAAATACAAATGCTTTCGCAAAAAGAAATTACGAAAGCATTTATTATTACATCCGGTTTTTTACTGAATAATTATTTTCTCAGTATGCGTTGTATTTTCTGTAAAGATTTTAAGTTGATAGGAGCCTTTTGCAATTCCGCTAACATTAAGCACATTGCTTCTGCCGGTTGTTGCAAATAATTTTATCAGTCTGCCTGCAGCATCAAAAAGCACAGCGCTGCTTATATTTCCTGTAGATGAAATGTATATTCTGTCGCTTTTTACAGGATTTGGATAAATGGTGAAATCATCGGCAGCATTATCAAAATTTACTTTCCTTACCGGCGAATTATGGAAGCTTCCATCTATATCTGTCATTCTTAAACGGTAAAAATTCAGGCCAGGCAAAGGTTGTACATCTACTAAACTGTAATTATTTTTATTACCATTATTGTATGCAGGCACATTTCCGATGGACGTATAAGTAATGCCATCAGCACTTCTCTCTACAATATATTTATCTGCATTCAGTTCGTTATCAGTTGTCCATTGCAATAAAACCTTTTTTGTTTGCTTAAATGCTTCAAAAGTTAACAGGTTTACCGGCAATGAATTTGTGCCATCTACTCCACCGTTGTTTAGCCAGAATTCGCTAAAGCTGTTTACAGCAAACTCCGCATAGTAGCCATTATCATAAGGGATAATTTCTGTATTGGCAGGTAAAATAAATGTATGAACACCTCCCGCATTATCGGCCAGTGTTCCATTTTCCTGCGCAGCCAAACCACTGAATTTTGTTATGCCCAGTTCGTAAGGATCTTTGGGCTTACTGCATACAGCACATCCTGTAGCAGCAATCAGGTTTTTTGCTTCTGCATCTGTAAAATAAAAACGTACCGTAACATCAGATGCCGGTTGTGTTGTTGGCCTGATAACAATATTCCGGTTTGCATAATACTGGTAGTTTTGATAACGCACTGTGCCGCTGTAAGGATACACATCAACGCTGGTACTACCAAGATTATTTCCTTTAGCATTTATGGATGCAACCCTGGTTGCACCTGAATTAAAATGTACCCAGTTGCTGCCGCTTACGGTCTGCGTTATTCCTGTAAGTGTTGTGCCGGCATAAATGGCAGCCTTGTCAAATATATGTATATCATCAATGCCCACACCTTCCAGATTGTAACCAACGTCGCTTGTAAATACAATTCTAAAACGTATAATGCCGGTTACTGGCGGAATATTAAAACTGGCAACATGCCATGTTGTTAAAGAAGCCCGCCATTGATTTTTTCCGGTAGGATCATTATACCAATTTGTACCACCACCATTAGTTCCCAGGCGGCTCCATGTTACACCACCATTAATAGAATATTCAACCCAATTATAATCGGCAGGTGTACCATCTTCAATTTGAAAAATATGACTGAAGGATAATACCGGTTGTGTTAACCCTGTTAAATTAAAGCAGGGCGAATACAAAAAAGACATTTCACTGTTGTTATAGTTGCCTGTTAAATTTGTTACCCATGCTTTTGTACCATTAGCAGCTTTGTTGATAATTATGCTGGCAGGCGTGCCCCATTGCCAACTGTTGTTTTGCCCTTTACTGTACCAGCTTGCAGCACCACTTTCAAATCCTTCCAGGTAAGGAAAAGTACTGATAACAGGGGTTGTATGAAAAGAATAATTTAAAACACTGTCGTTATTTCTGTAATTATCTGTTGCTTCATAAACCCAGAAATTAAAATTATAGTCCGCATCTGCCAGCAGATTTTCCGGCAATGCAAAATTATGTGTTGTTAAACCCGGAGGTAATGATGCGATTATTTCCATAACCGGGGCACCGGCATTTACATTATAATACACAGGCACATTGGTAAAAGTTGTGCTGCTGTAATTTTTAATTTCGTAAGATATAGTTTGATTGCCTGCTAAACCGCAACCCGAAACAGACGGAGAAATGATACGGGTAATGCCGATATCATTTGTTACTTCTTTTATGCCAACATCATCAAAAGTATATCCATCATCCTGGTCAATAGTCGGGTAGGGATCATTGGCAGAAGTATTGCCTTGCTGGCTGAATTTTATTTGAAAGCTGCTGCTGATAGGTTGTGCCGGTAAAGCTGTATCCAGCACATCATTAATATTAATGATTGCATGTTTGTACTGGCCCAGCGGCGCCTGGCTGGCAGCAAGATCATAAGCCAGAATCCAGGCCTTATCATCGCCGCCCCGTATCCATACTTTATTATTAAGGCTGCTTTCGTTACCGTGGTTTTTGTAATAAAAATCTAACCGTAATTGCTGGTCGCTGATGTAATTGCCCAGGTTATAGGTCATTAATAAACTATCGGTATTTATAGCAGCGTTGTAGGGAAACTGATCTAAAGTAATGGCCCTGTTACCATTTAATGCAAAGCCACTGTTTACAAATGTTCTTGCACGGCCACGTGTGCTGTTGGTTTTAAAATCAACCCGGTCAATGCTATCGAGCCCTGTTGTATTTAAAAGATAATCACTTGCCAAAGCATTTTCAAATCCCTCAACAACAGGTAGTGTTACTAAAGCATTGCTCAACTGTTTTATGGTTACGGTTGTTGTATCATCTATTATCTGGGTATCACCTGTTCTTTTAACCCATGCTTTTATATTGTAAATGCCCGGTGTAGAAAAATCAGCCGTTGTTGTAAATGTATATTGCCTGGTTGCCAATGCGGCAATGCCTGCAGCGCTGGTTTCCATAATTATTGCGCCGCCATTTATTTGGTAGTACAGATCATAAGAACCTGTT
>JBBQLS010000012.1:0-41674 GCA_038328115.1 Chitinophagales bacterium | reverse complement strand
AATAATGAAATTGCACAGCAGCTTTTTATAAGTGTATCTACTGTGGATACTCACCGGAAAAATTTATTGGCCAAGTTTGAGGCAAGAAATATAGCTTCCCTCATTAAGCTGGCAATGCAATTGAATCTCCTCTAAAGTAGTCGGGCGTGAAAAACATTTTTTTAAAATATTAACTATTCAAGGGAGTCTATTCAAAATCCTTATACAATAAATATTTTTTCCTTGTTGCTTTAAAAGCAATTAAACCCGGCTGCCAGCTTTTTCTTATTTCAGCTTCTGTTTTACCGTCTTTTATCTGCTGCATCAACACATCATTACCTGCCAGTTTATTGATGAAATTATTTTTTAAAAAGAAAGTATCCTTGCCGGGGAATAATTTGTAAGCATCTATTAAATACTTCAGTTGTATGCTGCCATCAATCTTTTTTAAAACGGCTTCATTGCTGCCACTTAAATTCCATCCGTAACAAAGCTGGCCAAAGCACTTGCTGCTTTTGGCACCGGCATTTGGGTTGGGTGTAAAAGCAAATAAATTTTTGGGTAAAGATGGATGACCAATATACTCAAACGGTTTATCGGTTCCCCTCCCTTCACTTAATACAGTGCCTTCAAAAAAACAGGTAGATGGGTACAGGTAAATGCCCTGCATCTCTTTTAAATTGGGGGAAGGCATCACCGGTAAAATATATTTTGTGTTATGGCCGTAATTCTTGCATTTGATAACCTGCACATGAAACGGTGTATCAACAGTTGGGTTAGTAGTAACATTATATGCATTGATGGCATTTGCTTCTTTCGATAACATATTTTCTCCGGCAAGCATCAAGGCGTATTCTCCCATCGTCATACCATAAACAATAGGTATGGGTTGCATGCCCACAAAACTTTTAAACTGCATATCCAACACCGGGCCATCTACATAAAAACCATTGGGGTTGGGGCGGTCAAGTATCAAAAGTGGTTTATGGTTTTCAAGCGCAGCTTCTAAATAGTATTGTAAAGAAGAAATGAAAGTGTAAAACCGTACACCCACATCCTGTATATCAAAAATCAATACATCCACATCTTTCACATCCTCAGGTGTCAGTTTTTTATGAGTGCCATATAAACTGATAACCGGTATGCCGGTCTTTTTATCTTTGGCATCGCCTACATGTTCGCCGGCATCTGCATCGCCTCTAAAACCATGCTCGGGTCCAAAAATTTTCACCACTTTGATGCCGCTCGCCAACAAGGTATCTACCAGGTGGGTGTTTTTTACCATGCTGGTTTGGTTGGCAAAAACCGCAACCGATTTGCCTTTAAGCATGGGTAGGTAAATCTGCATACGCTCGGCACCTGGGATAACTGTTGAATTGTTTAATTGTTGAATTGTTGTTTGGGAGAAGACGGTAAAACAATTGAACAGTGCAGCAATTAAGCAATAAATTAACTTTTTCATCCTGCTAATTTCCCAAAAACTTTTCATTCGGCGGCATTTATGTATTAATTTGCCCCCGTTTTAACAGAACCTGCCTTTTTTCTTCAGAATAACTAAGAATTAAACCGGTAGCAACTTGCATTAAAATATTGCCGGTGAACAATTCATCTGCAGTTAAATACATAAAAATAAAATTATGAAACAGGTAAAAGAAGGTGATTTAGTAAAAGTACATTACACCGGCAAATTGGTTAATGGCGAACAGTTTGATTCTTCAGTTGGGCGTGAGCCACTTGAGTTTACAGTTGGTGCCGGCCAGATGATAAAAGGATTTGATGATGCCATGCCAGGAATGAGTCTGGGCGAAAAGAAAACAATTAATATTGCTCCTGAAGATGGGTATGGCGCAAGAAGCGAAGAAGCAATCATTGAATTTCCGAAAGAGAATGTGCCTGCTGATATGGTATTGGAACCGGGCATGCCATTAACTTTAAGCAACCAGGCCGGTCAACCGGTTCCGGTAATTGTGGTGGAAGTTAAAGATGATATCATCATACTCGACGCAAATCATTTTTTAGCCGGACAGGAATTGATATTTGATATTGAGCTGGTGGAGATAGCGGAATAATGGATAATTGATAATTTTTTAATGGATAATGGGCAGTTTGCGGAAGCAGGCTGCTTTTTTATTATCCATTATCCATTAACTAATTATCCATTAATTTTATGGCATGATACAAATTAGCCCCGATAGCATTGCCGACCGCTTTATGCGTTATGTACGTATAGATACACAAAGCGACCCCACAAGTACTGCACATCCCACAACAGAAAAGCAAAAGGACTTAAGTAAAATCCTGCAAAGGGAATTATTGGGCATGGGAATTACAGATGCTAGTACAGATGAGTATGGATATGTGTATGCCACCATTCCATCTAACAGCGATAAAAAAAATATACCGGTAATTTGTTTTTGTGCGCATGTGGATACAGCGCCTGATTGTAGTGGTACCAATGTAAAACCAATCCTGCATCGTTATTACGATGGTGCAGATATTGTTTTGCCTGATGATACTACGCAGGTGCTGCGGGTGAGCGATTTGCCTTATTTAAAAAATCATATTAACCATGGCATCATTACTACCAGTGGAGCAACCTTGCTGGGTGCTGATGATAAAAGTGGTGTAGCAGCTATTATGGAAGCCGCTTTGTTTTTTATACAGAACCCGGCTGTTAAACATGGCGATATTAAAATTTTATTTACGCCCGATGAAGAAGTAGGACAGGGAACTGCCAAAGTAGATATGCAAAAACTGGGTGCTCAATTTGGTTACACCATGGATGGTGGCGAGGCCGGAAGCCTTGAAGATGAGACATTCAGTGCAGATGGAGCTATTATAACTATAAATGGCGTTATCACACATCCGGGTTATGCAAAAAACAAACTGGTAAACGCATTAAAAGTTGCGGGTGCGGTACTGGATGCATTACCAAAAAATGAATGGAGTCCAGAGACAACCGAAAAGATGGAAGGCTTTGTACATCCTACAGCTGTAAATGGTATTGCCGAAAAAGCTACCATACAATTTATAGTGCGTGATTTTACAAACGATGGTTTGGCAGCGCATCACAGCCGTTTAAATGCAATTGCTGAAACAGTTGTTGCAACTTTTCCGGGTGCCACGATGGAATATGCAGCGCAGGAACAATACCGCAACATGAAAGAGGTATTGAAAAATTATCCGCAGGTGGCAGCTTATGCCGAAGAAGCGATACAAAGAGCAGGCTTAACAGTAAAGAAGGAAAGTATACGTGGCGGAACCGATGGCAGCCGCTTTAGTTATATAGGAATGCCTTGCCCAAATATTTTTACCGGCATGCAAAACATACATAGCAAATTAGAATGGATCGGTATTAACGACATGGCCAAAGCTGCTGAAACGATTGTACATACGGCAATGATCTGGGAAGAAAAATCCTGAGCGGACCAATCCTGAACGAAATTGGAGAGTTAAAACTTATGCAGGTATTTAGTGTACCATTCAGACAACGCCTCCATCTTTTTTAAATTATCTTTCACCCAGTCATCGTAGATACCATCTTTTGACTGGCTGATATAATAACAGAGTGCTTCGGTATGATGGTTGATGGAAAGTTTGTAAAAATAATCTACATAAAAATTCCACCAAAAACCTTTCTTATCTTTTTTAGCTTCTCCCAAAATGGTAAAAAGGGTATTAGTGTTTTCTGCAAATAGAATCACTGCAGGTTTATTTTTATTGGCTTCATTTTTTTTAGCAGATTCCAGCATATCAATCATAAGGTCTGCTGTATAAAATTCATCTGTTTCTTTTTTAACTCCGGCAGTTTTATCTGAATTTCCTTTTGCCCATTCTTCTTCTAACGTTTGTAGTACCGATGCTGATTTTTTGCTCTTGGGCTCAAGCAGCAAAAAATTATACAAAGCTAACATACCCTGCACACGTTTTCCCTGTGTTATCATAGAAAGCCCCAGCAAAAAATGGCTGCTGGCATGCAATGGGTTTAACTTTAATGATTGCTGGAGTGCGGCATCTGTTTCTTTGTAATTTTTCTGATTAAAGGAAGTGAGTGCCAGGTTATAATACAACAACTGGTTTTTTGGAAATTTTTTTAAAGCCTGCTTATACGTATTTGCCGCTTCAAGCGGCTTCATTAAGTAGTCAAGCGCCGATCCTTTTAAAATGTAAGCCTGGTCTATAAAATCCTTATTTGCTGCAATAACTTTGTCACTGTATTTAAGAGCATTATCATAATCTTTCAATTGCAGGTAAGTAGATGCAATTTCGTATTTGGCCTGGGTTGATGCAGAATTTGATGTTAATGCCTTTTTATACATCTCAAGGGCACCTTCATAATCTCCTTTGTCATACAGTTTAATTCCTTCAATAATAAAATTGTTTTGTGCTTCCTGTGCAGTAACAGTTGTTATTAAAAATGAAAAAATCAAAAACAGGGAAATGATTTTTTTTATGTCGGTCCGCATATCTTTCAGACGGGTTTATTTTGTTGCTTAATTTTTTTCAAGAATTTTTCGATATTTCTTTTTAAGCTTAAAATTATTTTTGGGGTTGTCGCAGTAGGCCAGTACCATTTTAGCTGCGTTCTGTTCAGCAGTAATCGGATTTGCAGCCGCGGCTTTATTTTCAAATGTATATTTAGCCATAGCTGCAACAAAAAGCCATACTAAATCCTTGTCTTCCATAATTTCGGCGACCTTGCCCTGTAAATAAAACTGGTACTCCTTGGTCCCGATCATCCAGTCATTTAAAAACTTAAAGGCAGTATTCCTGTTGGCATCTCCTTCGGCAAATGGCGTGCTGATTAAAAAAGTAGCAGCAGATAAGGCCATTTTTTCAGTTTCTTTATAGTCTGATGGTTTTTCAAGTTTAATATCGCCATAGGGGTAAACAAGCTGAGCACCTACCCCATTGCCCAGGCAAATAAATAAAAGAAGGAACAAAACCTTATGCATGGTTTATGATTGCTTTTGTTAAAACGGTTTAATGAATAAAGATAATGAGAAATTATAAGTGCCTTGAAGCAAATATGCAACTGTTTTTCCTTTCTTCGGGTCTGATCAAGTGATAAGGTAGTATTAATTATAATTTACCTTTCTTTTTTGAACAATCATTTTATAACTTAAACCTTAAAAACTTGAAAAATTTAATTTCACCCCGACTTTTTAAACAGGCTTTTATGTTAAGTGCTTTAACAGTAACAAGGGCCTTAGTTTGGGCTCAGGATAGTACTATGACTGCAACAACCACAACAAACACTAAAACTGAAACAAGTACCTGGTATGCCCAACCATGGGTATGGGCAGTTGGTGCCGGGGTTTTGATTTTGCTTATTGTTGCTTTGGTAAAAGGCGGCGGCAACAGCACTACTGCTTCACGTACTGATAAAGTAACTGTAACGAAAACTACCGAAGTAGAATAGTGATTTAATTTAAAAAAAGTCTTGCTTAGCAAGGCTTTTTTAATTTTATTGTATAAATATCAGGCACTAAATGCATGTAGCATACCTAAAAGTGATGCAAGCATCATCACACATTTCCAGCAATATGTTCTTTTCATTATTGTTTGTTTTTAGGATGTAAAAATACAGGATCTGGCAGTTTTGTTTTGTTAATGTTTGGATCTACGGATATTTCTTTTGCAGCATCAATAAATGCACTCATATCGTCAACAATATGTTCAGTAGTAAAAATCAGGCCCGTTTGCCCGCCTGTATATAGCAGGTTGCCATTCTTATCCAACACAATTTGTTTAGGAATTTCTTCAACTTTATAATCTGTCACTGTTTTATTTTTCATATCAAACAGAACATTAAAGCTGTATTTATTATCAGCCATATATTTTGCAACTGCTTCATGGTCTTTTTGTGTGGGATTGTTTTCCCAGCTATCAATAAAAAGAAATACAACATCCTTATCATCTTTATATTTATTTACCAATTGCTGCATTGCCGGAAAAGAGGCTTTACATGGGCCGCACCAGGTGGCCCAAAAATCTAAAACCACTATTTTACTTTTTAATTGAGATAAGGTTATGGTTTCACCCAATATATTTTTAAGTGAAAAATCCGGAGCTACTAAAGACCCATACATGGCTTTAATAGCAGCATCGCTTTTTTGTTTTGCCAGTATCATCGAAATGTTTTGAAGCCTGCTAAATTCATCTTCGGGCAGGTTCAGTTGTTTGTAAATACCCTGTAATTGTTTCAGCATAACAGGCGATTTAGTGCCTGTTAATAATTTGGATTCAATATATTGTTTTGCGAATGGAATCCCTTTTACTTTTTCTGCATAAGCGGCATACTTTTCCATACCGCCGGTATTTAACTCTTTACCCTGTTTACTCACCAGGTCCTGGTAATAAAAAGCAGAATCATATTGCCCCAGTTTGTATAAAATAAGTGCGTAGGTATCATAGAAATTGTAATGGGCTTCTTTCAAATCCCGCTGTGCATCTTCATCCCGATCAATCTTGTCATTCATTAATGCAGTACTGATTGCTATTGATTTTGCAGATAGTATTTTAGCCTGTTCCAAATCAACTCCTGGGTTATCAGTTTTTTTGCCGGATAATTTCCATGCATCATAATTATATTGATATGCTGCCTGCATTTTTTCATTTACCAATTCGCCGTATTTAAGTGCAGTTGTGTAATCTTTTTTGGCAATAGATGTTGCAATAAAAGATCTGTAAAATTGATCTTTTGTTTTGGTAGTATTATCATTAAACCTAACCATGTACGCATTCATAGTTGCCAGCATTGCATCTTCGGTTGTATCAAGTCTAGTATAAAAATCACCCCAATATTTTCCTTTTGCTTTTTTGCCATCAGGGAAGACTTTCAAAATTTCATCTCCAACCCGTTTTTTTTGATCACTCATTTTCAACCAATCATAAATACGTGCTGCATTTATCCATTTATCTTCATCATTTTTAATTTGCAATAGCTTAGTGGCGTAGTTGAGTAGTTGAGGCTTTGCGGCATCTTCTTTTTCTTTATATAGCAGCGAAAGGTAGTCCAGATATGTATTTCCTTTTTTAAGCTCAGGATGCAACCTATAGCTGTCTTCATACATTTTTATAAGGAGTGGAGTGGGTTTTTCTTTTAGTGCAAGAATATAGATTGCATAATCATCAAGCAATCCTGCAAGGTCGGTTTGTTCAGTGTTAAATCTTTTGCCGGTTTTATCGTATAAGTAAATTAAAAAGCCATTTTCCTGATTGTTATCTAATACAATTTTCTTTTCCACCACCAGGCTGCTTTTTTCCGGTATTATTTTTCCAGGCACAATAATACTCAGCATCAATACCGAAGTAGAATCCGGAGCTTTGAATGAGAACTGGTAGCGGTTAGCAACTTTATCTATATTGATTGTTTTATTGAAGAACTCCTGTTTGTTTTGGTAAACAACCAGTGCCTGAATTTTATCGGGGATGGATAAGTTTTTAGGCGGCGTGTAAATGAAAAGGTTTGTAACAGCAGCTTTTGGCTTTGGCTGGGCTGATGTAATGCTGCCCTTGTTTTGTGCAGTACAAACAGAAATGGTCAGTAAGAGGGATAAGAAAAGCAGGGTAAGTTTCATTTGGAATTTCTTTTTTTTGTAAATACAAAATAAGAAATTAATTTGATGGAAACAGAATTTGCGGTGAGAATTGCTCAATAAAGATAAAAAAGTATAAGAGTGCGACGCCACCGCAGCCTCACAAAGATTTCCTGCCGGGTACACAAAAAAATATCTATCTTCAATACAAATTTTACAATTATGGAATTATTAAAAGACTATTGGTGGCTGCTTTTAATTATAGTGGCGTTGCTGGGTTGCTTTGTAACCATTAACCAGGGCTTTATTGGAGTGGTTACCATGTTTGGCAAATACCGACGAGTTATGCGGCCGGGACTGAATTTTAAATTGCCCTTCTTGGAGCAGATTTTTAAGAAAGTAAGTATTCAAAACCGCTCGGTGGAGCTTGAGTTTCAGGCGGTAACTATTGACCAGGCAAATGTTTATTTTAAATCAATGCTTTTGTATTCGGTGCAGAATGAGCAGGAAGAAACCATTCAGAAAGTGGCGTTTAAATTTATCAGTGATAAAGACCTGATGCAGGCTTTGATACGAACGGTGGAAGGAAGTATCCGTGCATTTGTATCTACCAAAAGGCAGGCAGAGGTTTTAAATGTGCGCCGTGATATTGTAGAGAATGTAAAAGAACAGGTGGATGTGGCGCTGGAAGGCTGGGGTTATCACCTGCAGGATCTGCAGATAAACGATATAACTTTTGATGAAGCCATTATTACCAGTATGAGTAAAGTGGTGGCAAGTAATAACCTTAAAGCTGCTGCCGAAAATGAAGGTCAGGCTTTGTTAATTACTAAGACAAAAGCGGCCGAGGCAGAAGGTAATGCTATTAAAATTGCTGCTGAAGCAGAAAGGCTTGCGGCACAGTTACGTGGACAGGGTGTGGCTTTGTTCCGTGAAGAAGTGGCTAAGGGTATGAGTCAGGCTGCAACCGAAATGAAACAGGCAAATCTGGATACCAATGTAATTTTGTTCAGCATGTGGGTAGAGGCAATAAAAAACTTTGCCGAGTATGGAAAAGGTAATGTGATATTTTTAGACGGAGGCAGTGATGGTATGGAGAAAACCATGAAACAGATTATGGCCATGCAGCAATTAGAAAGTAAAAAATAATTTTAAATTATGCAACATAAAGTGCCGCAATTGCGGCACTTTTGCTTTTTAAAACATTTTTATATGCCATATTTTAAACAGGATACCCCATTTACTGTACCAACTACCGATGGTAAATTAATTGAAGAACATATTGGCGCTTCAACAGGCGAGACTGCCCTCAGTATTGCTCATATGCTTGCTCCGGCAGGATGGAGTGAGCCTTTTCAAAACCCCGAATTTGATGAGTACACTTTGGTAAACCGGGGTAAAAAATTATTTGAAGTTGATGGTGAAGAAATAACAGTGAGTGCCGGGCAAAGTATTTTAATAAAAAAAGGAAGTCGTGTGCGATACAGCAATCCCTTTGAAGAAGCCTGTGAATACTGGAGTATTTGCCTTCCTGCATTTTCAATTGATAATGTTCACCGTGAAGATTAACATTTCATTAGGTAGTAATTGCAGGATTGTTTCGTTTCATTGCATAATTGAAATAGTTTTGGCATAATAAATGAGCATTAAATTTTACAAATAAAACCCGGCATACATGTTTGATATTTTTTTGCAGATTGACAGCACCCGAATTGCTTCTGCTTCTTCGGCAGGTAAAGAATCTTTATTTTCGTTATTGGTAAAGGGCGGTGTGTTGATGATTCCGCTGGCCATATTTTTTGCAATGGCTATTTTCTTTTTTATTGAAAGGCTTATTGCCATACGCAAAGCCAGTAAGATAGAGGATAATTTTATGAACATCATCCGGGACCATATCATCAACGGTAATGTAACAGCAGCCCGCAGCCTGGCGAAAAATACTCCCCACCCGGTAGCCAAAATGATCGACAAAGGTTTACAGCGTATTGGTAAACCTATTGATGCTATTGAAAAAAGTATGGATAATGTGGGCAAGCTGGAGATTTATACCATGGAAAAAAATCTGCCTGTGCTTTCTGTTATAGCACGTATTGCGCCGCTGTTTGGTTTTGTGGGAACTATTATTGGTTTGGTAATGTTATTGAGGGAATTTGCCTCGGCAACAAACCCGTCTATAACCGATATTGCAGATGCGATGTATGTAAAGATGATCACTTCGGCTACTGGTTTAATAATCGGTATTTTGAGTTATCTGGGTTATAGTTATTTAGATACACAGATAAATAAGACGGTTAATAAAATGGAATCGGCCAAGGCAGATTTTATTGATATTTTGCAGGAGCCAACGAGGTAAAGGGAATTGAGAATTGGGGATTAGGAATTAGGTTGGAAAGTACAAAAGTAAATAGTTGAAATAAAAAAGCAAATGAGTTTAAGAAACCGTTTAAGGGAAAGTCACAATGAAGTGGATGCTGGTCCGCTCAATGACGTGTTGTTTATTTTATTGATGTTCTTTTTACTTGTTTCTACATTGGCTAATCCTAATGTGGTTAAAGTGTCTAATCCTAAAGGTAAAAGCGATACCAAGGTTAGCCAGAATATTATAGTAACTGTAACCAAAGACCAGAAAGTGTTTATTGGTACACAGCAGATTGATATGATGTATATTGATTCGTTACTTAAAAAAGAGATTGAAAAGGATAAGCGTTTTATTGATACACCTACCGTGGTGATGAATGTAGATACATCTGCCTATTACGGAATGGCTTTTAAAATTATGGAAGCAGCCAAAAGGGCCAAAGCCAAACTGGCAGCCAATATTAAGCAGTAATAATTACCATGCGTTCTTTACCATACATATCTTTTTTTATCATCACCGTTTGATAACATGCTCTGAATAATGCCGCCGTTTCTTTAGCATAATCCTCATGCGTTTCTAAATAAATTTTTCCATTGGGGAGCAAATGATCCCTGCCAAATGCTGCAATTTTTTCGTAAAAAATTA
This sequence comes from Chitinophagales bacterium, assembly GCA_038328115.1. GTDB lineage: Bacteria > Bacteroidota > Bacteroidia > Chitinophagales > Chitinophagaceae > Ferruginibacter. The sequence continues at coordinate 31,150 of JBBQLS010000012.1, read as the reverse complement.
ATGGTGATTTATCTGGTACAAAGAGTGCCAGGTGTGGTTCAAAGTCAGTTACGTTTTTAGCAAGCTTTTCTTTTTCCTGAGCAGGAATATATGGCGGATTGCTGATGATAATATCAAACAGTGGAAGCGAAGGCCAGGTTGACTCATCTAAAAAATCGAGCAACATAAAATTGATGTGTGCATTATGAAGTGCGGCATTTTCTTTTGCCAGGGCCAAGGCATCTTTGCTTACATCAATGGCATTTAATTTTGAAGCCGGTAAGTTTTTTTTGATGGCAATGGGAATACAGCCACTGCCGGTTCCAATATCCAGTATGGCAGGATCGGTAAGTTTTGATTTACGGTCTGCAATCAGTTGTTCTACCAGTTCTTCTGTTTCGGGCCTTGGAATTAAAACATTTGCATTTACTTTAAATTTCATTCGGTAAAACCAGGCTTCGCCCAAAACGTATTGTACCGGTTTGTGCGTTAATAGTTCCTGCAGGGTTTCCTGAATAAGCTTATCGGCAGCGGGAGTAATTTTTTTTCCAGGATTTTTCAGTATGTCACTGCGTTTCAGCGAAGCCATTTTTTCAAACACCCATTCGGTAATGGCTGTAGCTTCGCCGAGGCTGTAAATTTTCTGCAACCGTACTAAAAAATTCCGGTATAGATCTTTAATCATCATTAAAGCAAACTTACTACATCGCCTATTGATTTAGCAAAAAAAGCAATATCCTTCTTGCCCACTATATAGTACAGGTAGTTAATTTATGGATGCGTATTTTTGCAGCTTGAAAATTCAGGAACAATATATGCAGCGCTGCCTGCAATTGGCGGCCATGGGTGCCGGGCAGGTAGCACCTAACCCCATGGTTGGTGCAGTATTGGTTTTTAATGACCGGATAATCGGCGAAGGCTATCATCAAAAATATGGCGAAGCACATGCCGAAGTTAATTGCATAAATAGTGTTGCCGAAGTAGATAAAAAATATATTGGTAAAAGTACCATGTACGTTTCTTTGGAGCCCTGTATACACTTTGGCAAAACACCTCCTTGTGCTGATCTGATCATAAAAAATAAAATTCCTAAAGTAGTTATAGGTTGCAGAGACAGTTTTGAAGAAGTGGCAGGAAAAGGAATTGAACGGTTAAAAGCTGCCGGAATAGAAGTTACCCTTGCTGTTTTAGAAAATGAATGCCTTGAACTGAATAAACGGTTTTTTACTTTCCATGAAAAAAAGCGACCGTATATTATTTTGAAATGGGCGCAAAGCAGTGATGGCAAAATTGCAGTGCCTGATAGTACAATAACCTTTATCAGCAATGAATTTACAAACCGGTTGGTACATAAATGGAGGACTGAGGAAGCTGCAATACTGGTGGGAACAAATACCGCTTTACAAGATGACCCGGCTTTAACTGCAAGGCTTTCGCCAGGCAATAATCCTGTAAGGTTGGTAATTGATAAAGATTTAAAATTACCTGCGAATTTAAAATTATTTGATGGGACTGTAAAAACGGTTGTGTTTAATTACAGCAAGCATGCTGAAGAAGAAAACCTGGTTTACTATCAGTTGAAAAAGGAAGAAAATGTACTTACACAAATTGCAGCGGCACTTTATTCGTTGAATATACAATCAGTAATTGTGGAAGGAGGGGCTAAACTTTTAAAGTCGTTTATTGATGAAGGATTTTGGGATGAAGCAAGGGTGATTTGCAATGAAAAAATGAAAATTGGCGGAGGATTGAATGCGCCAGTTTTGAAAGACAATAAACTGTACGAGAAGCTTCAGATAGAAAATGATAGTATTTCAGTTTTCAGGAACATGGCAATAAAATAAAATGATTTGATGAAAGAGCCCGATTTTTACACAACCATTGAAAGGCCATCCAGTGCCGAATTTAAAGACAGGGGAAGTAAATTCATTGCTTTTGCTTTTCCGATTGAAACTGTGGATGATTTTAAAAAGGAACTTCAGGTATTAAAGAAAGATCACCCCAAAGCAGTACACCATTGTTTTGCTTACCGCATTGGCACCGATGGAAATAATTTCCGGTCGTCTGATGATGGAGAACCATCCGGCACGGCAGGTAAACCAATACTGGGGCAAATAGACAGTAAAGGATTAACCAATGTGGCAATCATTGTTGTACGCTACTGGGGAGGTACCTTGCTGGGTGTGCCTGGTTTGATAACTGCCTACAAAACTGCTGCGGCATTGACTTTACAGGTTACCCCTGTTGTGGAGCGGCAGATTGAAGTAAATTATTCCATTGAGTTTGACTATACTTTGATGAATGAAGTGATGCTGCTGATGAAGCAGTTCAACTGCAATATTATCAGCAACGAAATGCAGTTGTTTTGTATTATTAATGCCGGTATTCCTAAAAACCGGTTGGATGAAGTTTTATACCGGTTAAATGACCTGCAAAATGTTTCAGTAAAAAAAAACGGTTAATCCACCCGTATTTAGTAATTTTCTGAAAACAATTTTATGGCCGAAGAAAAAAAATATAAAAGTTTCTGGAGTTTTTATCCATACTACTTAACAGAACATAGTGATTTTACAAACCGTACGCTGCATTTTATAGGTACAGCAGGTCTGTTTGCTATTTTGGTAACCGCCATAGTTTTACAAAAATGGTGGATGCTGGCTTTGATACCGGTTTGCGGTTATGGCTTTGCCTGGGTGGGTCATTTTTTTATTGAGAAGAACAAACCAGCGACGTTTACTTATCCATTATACAGCTTAGGTAGTGATTTTGTTATGTTCTGGCATACGCTTACCGGCCAGATTGGTAAAAAACTGGAAGAAGCAAAAAAGACTATTCCTTAAAATGAATATAGAAACGATCCGGGAATATATTTTACAGAAACCTACTGTTACCGAAGGGTTTCCTTTTGGGGAAGACACGCTTGTTTTTAAAGTGAACGAGAAGATATTTTTGCTGACAGCACTTGATAGCAACCCTCTACAGTTCAATGTAAAGTGCGATCCCGATAAAGCAATTGAATTGCGGGATGAATATCCTGAATCGATTTTACCCGGTTATCACATGAATAAAAAACACTGGAATACAGTTATTGTAGATGGCCGTTTATCTGCAAAGCAATTAAGGGAGATGATTGATAATTCGTATGAACTTGTGAGTCCCAAAAAGCGTGTAAAATAACTTTGGCAAAGTTTGTAATAACATACTCTAAATTACTTTTATGGAAAATGATGAGTTATTTTCAGATGATCCGCTGGAAAATTTAAGGATAGAAAACGATTTTTTAAAACTTAAACTGAAGGCACAGTTCGGCGATGCTTTTTTTATGGACAGTAATGCAGATTTGCCACCTGAAATTGAAAACCAGTTTTTAAAAAACATGATTGCATTTGAAGATGCACATGCCAATGCAGAATACACAACTGTTTATGAAAGTATTGGCAAGCCTGATTATAAAGCTGCTGATGAATTGAATGCTGCCGAAATAACCGCAGAGCTCGAAAGGATTACTGCCATCATGGACGAGCATCATATTGCTTTGGATATTTGTGATGGCCCTTATGACGATCAAGTGATTTATAAATTTATTACCGAAGAATTATTTGGACACGAGATAGAAAAAACACCTGTTTTTGGCCTTGGCTGGAACTTTATTTACGAAGAATTTCACCCGAATGACAAAGTCGATATTGAAAAAAATACACACGAATTTTTGCAGCATTGGTTTACCGGAGATTTTAATGAGTACAGCACAGAATTGGGCTACGAATTTATGTTGGCAGATGGCCGTCGTTTTAGCAGGCAAGATTTTTTGGAAAAGATAAAACCGTTTTTTGAAGCCTTTACCGCATTTAAAGATGATGGCTATAACATTGATGATATAAAATTTGAACTGCACGATGAAGGCCATGGGTTTGGCCACTCAGAAGGGATGCTTAAATATGATGCCGTAATGGAAAACGGTGAAATAATACATTATGAAGGCCCTTATAAACTGTACATGAGCCGGGAAGATAAATGGTGGACAATATTTTATTTTGTGATGCCGGGTTTTGAGTGGTAATGCAAAAAACAACTTTGCCAAAGTTTAGAACTTTGGCAAAGTTTAAATGCACTTACTTCTTTTCATATTTCCAAAGCCTGCTTTTACCTTCTGCCATCCATTCCAAAGCAGTTTCCATTCTTTTGTTTCTGGTTTCTTCCGTCTTGGCTTCGGTGATCCACATTACGTATTCTTTTTTGTGAGAATAGGGGAAGTTTTCAAAAACCTGTTTTGCTTTTTTATTTTTGGCAAGCGCTTTTGTAAAATATTCCGGTACAGCTATCTCTTTGCCGGCAGCGGTTTTTGGCTTTGCCGGAAGTTTAATCCCCTTATCATTTAGTTCCATCGCTTCCTTTATCCAGCCGGTTATTTTTTTATCAGAAGGCAGGTCTTTTAAGGAACAGATCTTGCCTAAATGCCCCATGGCTGTTTCTGATTTTGCGTTTTCAACAAGTATGGAATCTTTCATTAACGAAGCTTTCCAAAAGCCCATTACGGCATGTTGTTTAAACGATGCGATGTGGCAAAGCATTTCGCCTTTATAATCAAAAAATGGCATACTCCATTTCATTTTTTCTTCCACATCAGGACAGGCTTTATGCACCAGCTCCCGTATGTGATTTAAAACTGGCTTTGCAAAATCAGCCGATTTGGCGATGTACGCATCAATCTTTTTTTCTTTTGTTGCCATAAAATAAAATTTAAAGATTATTTAAAACTTTCACTCACCACCAACTCTTTACTCCCTGCTGTGTAAACATAAAAACCTTCTCCATTTTTTACTCCTAATTTGCCAGCGAGTACCATGTTTACCAATAAAGGGCATGGCGCATATTTAGGATTACCAAAACCATCCTGTAAAACTTTTAAAATGCTCAGGCAAACATCCAGACCAATAAAATCGGCTAACTGTAAAGGCCCCATCGGGTGAGCCATACCTAATTTCATTACCGTATCAATTTCTTCCACATCGGCAACGCCTTCATACAAACTGTAAATGGCTTCGTTTATCATGGGCATTAAAATGCGGTTAGCAATAAAGCCTGGGTAATCATTTACAGCACAGGGAATTTTGCCAAGTTGTTTGCTTAATTCAACAATGGTTTCGGTAACTTCTTTTTTGGTTGCGTAGCCATTTATTATTTCCACCAGTTTCATAACCGGTACAGGATTCATAAAATGCATACCAATAACAAGTCCCGGTCTTTTTGTAACCGCTGCAATTTTTGTTATAGAGATAGAAGAAGTATTTGTTGCAAGGATACAACCTGCCGGCGCATGCAAATCCATTTGCTCAAAGATGGATAATTTAAGATCCACATTTTCAGTAGCAGCTTCAACTACCAGTTGGGCATCTTTAACACCTTCGGCAATTATTGAAGAGGTGCTAATGTTTGCCAGCGTTGCTTTTTTCTGATTTTCCGTAATAGTCCCCTTAGTAAGTTGCCTATCAAGGTTTTTATTGATGGTATCCATTGCCCTTTGGAGTTGCGTTGGGTTTACATCAACCAGACTTACTTTAAAACCTGCCTGTGCAAATACATGGGCAATTCCGTTTCCCATTGTTCCTGCGCCGATGACGCTAACGGCCCCCCTGCCCCCCAAAAGGGGGTTCTTTGCAGTATTATTATCTGAAGAGTTATTCATATCGAGAAGAATTTATTTTAAATTTTTTGTAAGGCTTGGTAAAAAAAACTCCTTTAAATCTAAGAAGAGTTGAGTAAAAAAATAAATGTACAAGAGTGCGACGCCAATGAAGCCAAATAGTAATTCAAATGCCGGGCTCAAAAAAATAAAAAACACAATCTCCGCTTTTATCTTCCAGATTTCCTCCCCCTTCGGGGGAGATAGAGGGGGCCTACTTAAACGCATTCAACCCCGTCACATCCATCCCGGTAATCAGCAAATGAATATCATGCGTGCCTTCGTAGGTGATCACACTCTCCAAATTCATCATGTGGCGCATTACCGGGTATTCGCCTGTAATACCCATGCCGCCCAGCATCTGGCGGGCATCACGGCAGATGTTTGTTGCCACTTCGCAGGCGTTGCGCTTGGCCATACTAACCTGTTGTGGTGTAACTTTTCCTTCATTCATCAACACACCAAGGCGCCAGTTTAATAATTGAGCCTTGGTAATTTCGGTAACCATTTCGGCCAGTTTTTTTTGTTGTAACTGAAAACCGCCAATGGGTTTTCCAAACTGAATTCTTTCTTTGCTGTAATTTAAAGCTGTGTCGTAACAATCCATGGCGGCACCAATGGCGCCCCAGGCAATACCATAACGTGCTTTGGTTAAGCAACCCAGCGGGCCTTTTAATCCTTTTACGTTTGGTAAAATATTTTCTTTCGGAACTTTTACATTATCAAAAACCAACTCGCCTGTTGCGCTGGCACGCAGGCTCCATTTGCCATGCGTGGTTGGCGTGCTGAAACCTTCCATGCCTCTCTCAACAATTAAACCTCTTATGTCGCCGGCTTCATCTTTTGCCCAAACAACGGCAACCTTTGCAAAAGGCGCATTGCTGATCCACATTTTGGCACCATTTAAAATCACATGGTCGCCGGCATCTTTAATGTTGGTCAACATGCCTCCCGGATCGCTGCCATGATCAGGCTCGGTTAAACCAAAACAACCCAGCCACTCGCCGCTGGCAAGTTTGGGTAAATATTTATTTCGTTGCTCTTCGCTGCCATATTGATAAATAGGAAACATCACCAAACTGCCCTGCACACTGGCTGTTGAGCGTACGCCGCTATCGCCACGTTCCAGTTCCTGCATCATTAATCCGTAGCTGATATAATCCAGTCCGCCGCCGCCATATTGCTCGGGCACGGTTGGGCCAAAGCAACCGAGGTCGCCCAGTTGTTTAATAATTTGTTGAGGAAATTCTGCACGTTGTGCATAATCTTCTATGATCGGCGAAATCTCTTTTTTTACATAACTGCGTACACTTTCTCGAACAAGTTTGTTTTCGTCGGTCAGCAGTTCATCTACTTTAAAATAATCGGGTGATTGAAAGTTATCGGTTTTAGCAGCCATCTTAATATTTTGAGTTTTGTGTTTTTAGTTTTTTGTTGTCCAGGCATTAGTGCTACTATCTGGCTTCATTGGCGTCGCACTCTTGTACGATATATCATTATTCAGCTTTTTCAAGCCATTTGAGTAGCAATCTGTACCGCAAATATAAATACACTCGTTCAGAAGATAATTTTTTGTTTTTTGCAACCTGTTTACTAAAACTCCGACAGGGCTGATAGCCGCTGTCGGGGTTATTTAAAAAAATATTAAGCCGCATGCAACATAGAAGAAACAACCTTGTCTCTAACTTATAAAACGTAGAACTTTTGGAATTAGCTGTATTACCACAACGTGATGAACTGATTGAACGCTGCCTGAAAGGTGATACACTTGGCTACAAGGAGCTATATGTTCGCTACTCAAAAGCCATGTACAATACCTGCCTGCGTATGCTTAACAATGTGGCGGAAGCCGAAGATGTGTTGCAGGAAAGTTTTATTGAGGCTTTTAAAAACCTGGAACGTTTTGAACATCGTACCAGTTTTGGTGGATGGCTTAAACAGATCTGTATAAACCGTTCCATCAACCATCTAAGAAAGCGAAAAATAGATTGGGTGGATATGGAGAAAACGGCGGTATACGATCATGCAGATGAAAAGGAAGTTGATGAAATGGAAACAGCCATGCAGGTAGAATCGGTTAAAAAAGCAATCATGAAATTACCTGATGGTTACCGCACTGTTTTGAATTTGTATTTACTGGAAGGATACGACCATGAAGAGATTGCAGAGATATTGCATGTGGCAGAATCTACAACACGTACGCAATACATGCGTGCAAAACAAAAATTATTACAGCTTTTAAAAGAAGGATGATGATGAATAAACTTAAAAATTTTATAAGCGATAACCGCAAAGCTTTTGATGATGAAATGCCATCTGATAAGGTTTGGCAAAATATTGAAGCATCTTTTACTGAAAAGAAAAAAACAAAATTCATACTTAGGCCGCTTTACAAATGGAGCCTGGCAGCGGCAGCAATGCTGGTTATTGCACTTAGTATTTATTTTGTTGCCAATAAAAAAACTGCTGAACCGGTAGTTGCTGTTGTTACCGAACCTGATATCAATAAACTGGCACCAGAATACGCACTGCAAATGAACGAGTTTGTAAAAATGATCGACACGAAACAGGAAGAGTTGAAAGTGCTTGCCAAAGAACAGCCGGAACTTTACCAGGAGTTTACCACAGCTATTACCCAATTGGATAGTTCATACAATAACCTTAAAAACCAACTCAGTGCCACGCCCAACCGGGAAATGCTGCTGGAAGCCATGATTCAAAACCTGCAGCTGCAGCTGAATGTATTAAATCAGCAATTAAATATTATTAATCAAATTAAAGAATCAAAAAAGTATAGCCATGAAGAAATTGATCAGAAAATTTAGCCTTGTTTTGTATTTATTATTACTTGCACAGGCAAACCTGTTTGCACAGAATGATAACGATAACGACAATAAAAACGACAACAAAAAGAAGTACGAATTTGTAAAAACTAAAGCAGTAAACAAATCATACAATGTTTCATCTTCCGATAAATTAAATATCCAGAATTCTTTCGGCTCGGTTGTAGTAAAAACCTGGGACAGGAACGAAATTAAAGTAGATGTGGATATTGAAGTATCGGCCACTACGGATGCTTTAGCGCAAAAGATATTTGATAAAATATCTGTAACAGATAAAAAAAGCGGAAACGAAATTTCTTTTAAAACAGACATGAATAATGAATCGAAAGGAAATAATAACTCCAAAAGCGAGAAGAGCAACATGGCTGTCAATTATACCATTTCAATGCCTTCAAACAATGCACTGACGGTTAAAAATGAATTTGGCGCTACAATCATTCCCGATTTCAGGGGAGAAGTGGACCTTACCAGCAAGTTTGGTTCATTAACAACCGGTAACCTTGCTAATATAAAAAGCATCAACGTAGAGTTTGGAAAAGCAAACCTGGCTAATATCAGCAGTGCGCCTGTTACCATCAAATTTTCGAAAGTGATAATTTCTAAATTATCGGGTGCCGTTAAAATGAATCTGGAATTTTGCAGCAGTGTGCGACTTAATCTGGATAATAATCTGAGCAGTCTCGATTTGAAAACGTCCTATTCAACGGTGAATCTGAAACCATCGGGCGGTCTTTCAGCATCTTACAATATCTCTACCAGTTTTGGTTCATTTAATAACACCAGCGATGTAAAATTCACCAGCGATGAAGATGAAAACAAAGACCGGGGACCGAAATTCGATTTTGAATATTCAGGAAAATCGGGCAGCGGAACTGTGCCGGTAAAAGTAAAAAGCAGTTTCGGTAAAATAATCTTTGGCGAAGCATCTGAAGAAGATATGAAAGATAAGAACAAGCAAAAGTCGAAATCAAGAACATCGTAATTAAGTATAGCCGTGAAGGTAAAAGGGTCTGCAATTATTTGCAGGCCTTTTTTTTGTTGTTAAACAGCGAAACGGTATTGTGAAAAACACATATCTTGCCTGTTCAAAAAACTCTATGATGCGTATAAAAAACTCTTTGCTGACTATTATAGCTATATTTTGTATCTACTCTTTTCAATCTTGTAAAAAAAGCGATTCTACGCCAACGCCGTCTCCAATTGTAAAGCCAGATACATTGAGTGCAGGCTGGACAAAGCAGGTAATACCCGGAGCAACAAACATGGCCGATATATTTTTTAATTCTTCCACTAATGGATATGCCTGCTCAGACAATGGTTTGTATAAAACTACAGATGGAGGTGTCAGTTGGTCAAAACTGGGCCTGACCAACAATCAATGGAATAATTGTTTTGTTACGGCTGATGGAAAAGCATCTTTTGTAACCTATGCCAGTAATAGTATTTTTAAAACGATTGATGGTGGCAGTAGTTTTGCAAACCCAACTGTAGGGTCAATTCCATTGGATATTTTTTTTACTGATAATAACAATGGATTTTGTATAGCACAGGACGGGTTGTATAAATCGGTGGATGCTGGTGTAAGCTGGCAAAAAATTATAACTACCGGACTTCCCTCAGGTAGTTATGCTTCGCTTTCATTTATTAACACTACTACAGGCTGGGTAGTTTCCCAAACAGGAATTTCCAGATCTGGAGGGTCTTTAACAACCTGGCAGGCATCAGTAATAAATGGAGGTTCTTCAGGTAGTTTTGGATCCGTTTATGGGGTTTCTGCCACAGTTGTTTATGCTGCTAATTATTCGGGAGAAATTTTTAAGTCGACCGATGGCGGTGCAAACTTTAATTTTATAAAGAAATTAGAAGATGCAACTTATACAGATATTCATTTTCTAACGGATCAAATCGGATATGCAAATTCAGGCCGAAGCATTTTTAAAACTTCTGATGGAGGTGCTAACTGGAATAAAGTAGTTTCATTGGGGGAAAATACAATTTCTGAAATTCATTTTACGGATGCTAACCATGGCTGGGCGTGTGGCAGTAACGGCGTTGTACTCACTTTTAAATAGCAATGAAACTCATTACCAAAATACGTTTGCTTATTCTCTTCTTTATGATTGCATTGATTGTTGTTTTGGTTTGTTTGGAATAATACCTTTAGTAATTTGCAGGAGACGGATTAAAAAATCAGAAGCAGCGGTATGATCAACTATTCTTACTTGGCACTTGGCGACAGCTACACAATTGGAGAACAAGTTCCCTTTGCAGAAAATTTCCCGAACCAAACCGTTCGGCAGCTGCGTAAAGCAGGCTTTGCATTTTATGCGGCAGAAATTATTGCCAAAACAGGCTGGACAACCGATGAGTTGAATGATGCTATTGAAAGCACGGTATTTCTTAAAAAGTACGATATAGTTTCGTTGCTTGTAGGCGTAAACAATCAGTACCGCGGCCGCAGTGCTGTTGAATTTAAAATTGAATTTGAACAGCTTTTACTAAAAGCCATACAATTTGCAGATAATAATCCAAGGCGTGTTTTTGTATTGAGCATTCCGGATTGGGGAGTTACGCCTTTCGCCGAAGGGAGAGACAGGAAGCAGGTTACGAAGGAACTTGATGCTTATAATTTAGTCTGTCAACATGCGGCCATTGCATTTCAAACTCATTTCATCAATATTACTGCTTCTCAAAGAGCAGATGTAACTAAAACGGAATTTATTGCTTCCGATGGTTTACATCCGTCCGGCTTGGAATATAAAAAATGGGCCGATAAATTTGTTGATGCTGTTTTAATATCATTAGGATAAATAGCCTGCCATTTCATGCTGGTATTGCTGTGCAATAATTCTGGCTTCGGTTGCAAAATCTTCTTTTTCTCCTGCGTAGATGATTGCCCGGCTTGCGTTTACAAGCAAACCGCACTGAGCGGTAGTCGAAGTGTCTTTGATCATACCATACCTACTTACTTCTTCCAAACTTCCTCCCTGGAATCCTACACCAGGTACCAGTAAAAAATGGTTGGGAATTATCTTGCGTATTTGTTCAAGATCGCTGGCTTTGGTAGCACCAATAACAAACATCAGGTTTTCATCGGTTCCCCAACGGCTTACTTTTTTTAAAACGGTTTCGTATAAAAATTCGCCGCCGTTGCCTTGATTCGTGTCTTCACGAACCAAACGAAGCTGTTCAAAATCTTTACTACCGGCATTACTTGTCAAACCCAAAACAATTGCCCATTTATTTTCAAATTCAAGAAATGGTTTCACGCTGTCTTCGCCCATATAAGGAGCAACAGTAATGGCATCAAAGTCCATCATTTCAAAAAATGCTTTGGCGTATTGAGATGAAGTGTTGCCAATATCGCCACGCTTAGCATCAGCAATTATGAATTGATCTTTGGGAATATAGTTCACCGTTTTTTCCATGGATTCCCAGCCTTTCAAACCCATCGCTTCGTAAAAAGCAGTGTTTATTTTATAAGCTACACAAAGGTCCCGTGTGGCATCAATTATTTGTTTGTTAAACTCAAAAGCTGCATCGGGGTGCGTTTGCAGGTGCTTTGGAATTTTGGTAAGGTCGGTATCGAGCCCAACGCAGAGGTAAGATTTTTTTAAGTATATCTGTTGAATAAGTTGTTTTCTGGTCATGTCAATTACACATCGTTTTTTTCAATACCGGCTTGTTTCAGAATTGCTAAGAGTGTTCCTTTTTTTATATCCTTACTTCCATGTACAGGTACAATAACTGTTATGTTTTCGGCTGAGTTGTAAAAGATTTGATGAGAACCTTTTGCACGTTTAAATATGAAACCATTCTTTTCCAATAGCTTAATTAAATGCTGTGGAGACTGGTTCATGCAGTTTCAAGATTAAGAGAATATTCCAGCGTATTGCTGTTGTCGGGTACAGTTTCACCCCTGGATTGAAGCTCTTCTATATATAATTCTATGGCTTCTTTTGCCATGGCTACTGCTTCGTCAATAGTATCGCCTTGAGTTATACAACCCGGTAATGCCGGCACAGTAACCATATAACCACCTTCTTCCTCTTTGTTTAATAATATTTTGTAGTTGTATTTCATATTTTGAAATTCAGTACAAAAATAAAAAAATAAAACCAAACGCATGCATTTCAAATTGCCAGATCAGCTTTTAGCAGAAACAAAGGTTTAAAATCTCTTTTCCATTTCTTCAGCAATAGCCACAGAATTTCCATCGCCTCTTTTTTTCAGTTGCTCAATAATATTTTTTTGAGATGCCTCATCTCTGTTCTGGCTTAGTTTAAACGTATTTTCAAAGCTTTCGATCGCAATGGTAAAACCTTGAATAGCTTTTACCATTCCATCAACATACTCCTGTGGCAACTTATCAAAAGATGCGACGCTTTCTGGACTTTCGTACTTGTTGGTAATGGCTTTAACTGCTTCGTACGTTCCTTTTGCGTCTTTAAAACTCACTTTTCCTTTTGCATGAACTGTCATGTAATTCCAGGTGCTGCCCATTAATGGATTTGTGTACCAGCTTGCACTTACATGAGCATGAGGGCCATTAAAGATCACTAATACATTTTCGTTTTTTGTGAATGCGATATGATGATCAGTTTTCTTCATCATGTGGCCACTTAGTAATATTTTTCCTTCCTCTGTAACTTCAACTTCAAGTGGCAGATGTGTGGCTGCAGGATAATGTTCGCCATGCCCGGTTACTATGGCAAATGAATTTTCTTTCATAAATGCAATAACCTTTTGCTCGTCCTGCTCGGTGTAGTAAGGGAATTTATACATGTTTACCTGTTGATCTTTTCTAAAATCATTTTTTCAATTACTTCATCCTGCCATTTATTTTCAATATCCGGTATCGCCATAATCTGCTGCATGATTGCTTCCTGCTTTTGCCCATTTATCAATGCATCGCTGTATCTGATCTGTGTACTGAATGTTACCTGGCTGTACAAGGGTATCCATTTATCGGGATGCTTTTTACTGAAGGCTGCTTCAATTTTTTTCTGGAGCAAAAATTTTGGGTCAGCAACCTTATCTCTCATCTCTACAAAATTATTTAAAGCCAGGTCGCAAATAGCATCGCCATCTGGCTTTCTTAAAGTTTGATATTCAGCAAGAATATTTTTCCAGTTTTCTTTATGCTTATCAATCAAACTATTTAATACAGAGCAATCTTCAAAACCACAGTTCATACCCTGACCAAAAAACGGAACCATCGCATGTGCAGCATCACCGATTAGTGCAAATTTATCTTCCCTTATCCACGGAAAACATTTTACAGTAACCAATGAGCCTGTTGGATTATTAAAAAAATCTGCTTCCAGTGTTGGCATTAATGGGGATGCATCGGTAAAAGTTTTTTCAAAGAATGATCTTACTTTTTCTTTTGTGTTTAATGTGGCAAATGAAGTTTCACCTTCAAACGGAAAAAACAAAGTACAGGTAAAACTTCCATCAATGTTTGGTAAAGCAATCATCATGTAATTACCACGCGGCCAGATGTGCAAGGTATTTTTCTCCAGTAAAAATATTCCGTTTTCTCCGGCAGGAATAGTCAATTCTTTGTAACCGAAGTCTATGTAGTATTGATTGTATTGAAACCGGTCGTGCTGTAATTGGTGTGTAAGCCTCGCGGCAGAAAAAGCACCATCGCTGCCAAATACAAGTTGACCGTTTATCGTTGTTCGGTGTTCGGTTAATGCATTTTCAAAATGAATTTTATCTTTCTTCCAGTCAATACTTTCGCATTTTTGGTTGAATTTAATTTCGACATCATTTGTTTCTGCCAGATCCATCAGCTTGCAATTCAATTCGCCTCTTGATACGGAATTAATATACTGCCCTTCATTTCCATAAGCCTGGTATGCAGTACTGCCATCTGCATTATGCATAAAGCGGCCATGCATGGGAATACAGATTTTTCTGATCTCATCCATCAGGCCAACTTCTTCCAAAGCTTTAATGCCACGGTCGCTTAAAGCAAGATTGATGGAGCGCCCTGCAACCATATCTGCTTTACGCATATCGGCACGGCGTTCAAATATTTTTACATTATACCCACGTTTGGATAAATAAATGGAAAGCAATGAGCCCACAAGGCCTGCGCCAATAATTACAGTTTCTTTCTTGCTCATTAATTTTTATTTAAGATCAGTTTTACAATTTCTCCAAATTTCCACACATCTTCAAATGAATTGTATAATGGAACCGGTGCAATGCGTATTACATTGGGCTCACGCCAGTCGGCCAGTACGCCGTTTTGTTTAAGTGCATCAAAAACTTCTTTACCTCTCTCCAGCATCAGCATAGAAACCTGGCAACCTTTATTTTCTTTTGGCGTAATGATCTCTATCTTTTTTTCTGTTGATCCTGCATTCAATTCTTCGATGATGAAAAATAAATAATCACTTAATTGCTGACCTTTTGCAATTAAATTTTCAATGCCGGCTTCTTCAAAAATATCCAGCGAAGCTTTGTGAGCAGCCATGCTTAATACAGGCGCATTACTCAGTTGCCAACCTTCGGCTGTGGCAATGGGTTTAAAGCCTTTTTCCATTTGAAAGCGGGTTGCTTTATCATGCCCCCACCAGCCGGCTAATCTTGGCAAGGTAGTATTGCCTGCATGTTTTTTATTGATGAATACTCCAGCCACGCCACCCGGACCGCTGTTTAAATATTTGTAACTGCACCAGCAGGCAAAATCAACATCCCAATCGTGCAAATGCAATTCAATATTGCCGGCAGCATGTGCCAGGTCAAAGCCACAATAAGCACCAGCTTCATGTGCAGCCTGTGTAATTGTTTTCATGTCGAAAACCTGGCCGCTATAATAATTTACGCCGCCAAAAATCACTACTGCAGTTTGATAGCCATGTTCTTTTATGGCGGAAAGAATATCTTCTGTTCTGATCGTATGTTCGCCTTCTCTTGGAGCAACTTCAATAATTACTTCATCAGGATTGAGTCCATGAAATTTTGCCTGTGTTTCCAACGCATATTGATCAGAAGGAAATGCTTTTGCTTCGCAAATGATCTTGAATCTTTCTTTTGTAGGTAGATAAAAACTAGCCATCAGCAAATGCAGGTTTACAGTCAATTGATTCATCACTACAATTTCTTCGGGCAAGGCACCAACAATTTTTGTTAGCAGCTGTGGAAACATTTCATGATAACTGAACCAGGGTTGCCTTGCATGAAAATGACCTTCTACACCAAAGCTGGCCCAGTCTTCCAGTTCGTTCAGCACATAATCCTGTGTGGTCTTAGGTTGCAGGCCAAGAGAGTTACCAGTGAAGTAAATGCATTCATTTCCGTTGATGATGGGTATGTAAAATTTTGAACGAAAATCTTTTAATGGATCTTTTTCATCTAATGCTTTGGCAAAAGCTATTGTATTTTCAAATTGCATAAAATCCTTTTAATCTTTTTAATCCTTTAAAATCTCCGTTCAGACAATTGCAATCACTTTTAATTCGATAGCAATGGGTGTGGGTAAACTTTTTACTTCAACGGTGGTTCTGCAGGCCTGCACATCAGTAAAATATCTGCCGTAAATTATATTGTAAACCGGAAAATCTTTTTTCATATTGGTTAAGAAAACGGTAACGTCCACAATCTTATCCCAACTGCTGCCACTGGCTTCCAGCACTGCTTTTACATTGGCAAAGCACTGATGAGTTTCGGCTTCAATATCGTACTTAATTATTTTTCCGTCAGCATCCAGTTCCAAACCGGGAATAGCATTGTCTTTTGCACTCCTGCTCCCGATGCCAGAAAGGAATAGCAAATTTCCTACACGCCTTGCATGTGGATAAGCACCCAAAGGTTTAGCTGCTGAATCTGTATTTATTATTTCGTTCATAATGTTTTTTTAACGCAGAGAAAAAGAGAAGCAGAGATTTACGCTGAGTTTTCTGCGATAACTCATTTTCTCTGCGGTTAATTAGAATTGAATACAAACATTTTTCGTTTCTGTAAAAAAACGCAATGCTTCCCAGCCGCCCTCTCTTCCAACGCCGCTGTTTTTCATTCCGCCGAAAGGCGTACGCAAATCTCTTACCAGCCAACAATTTACCCAAACAATACCGCTTTGCACTTTGGCAGCAACACGGTTCGCTTTGCTGATATCCTGCGTCCAGATGGTAGCAGCCAAACCATAGTTGGTTGCATTGGCCAACGCTATTGCTTCTTCTTCGGTATCAAAAGGCTGTATGGTAACAACGGGGCCAAAAATTTCCTCCTGGTTGGTTTTACAGTTTTGATTAAGCCCTTCAATAATAGTGGGTTCAATAAAATATCCTTCGGCACATCTGCCTGTTAGCTTTACTGCATTGCCTCCGCATAAAATGGTGCCGCCTTCTTCTTTAGCAATTGCTATGCAGTTCATTATTTTTTCAAAATGTACTTTACTTACGATGGCGCCCTGTTTACTTGTTGAATCAAGCGGATCGCCAACCGTTAAGTTTTTTACGATGGGAATAAAATGCTTTTTAAAAGTTTCGTAGGCGCTTCGTTCAAGCAATATCCTGCTGCCACATAAACATATTTGTCCCTGGTTGCCAAAAGAGGATCGGATTGTCTCTGTTATCATTTTTTCCCAATTGCAATCATTAAAAATGATGTTGGGATTCTTTCCGCCAAGTTCCAACGATAACTTTTTAAACATAGGAGCAGCAATGGATGCTATGCGTTCACCGGCCTTGGTACTGCCTGTAAATGAAATGGCTTTAATGTCGGGATATTTTACAATGGCTTCACCGCAATGCTGGCCAACGCCGTGTACAATATTTAAAACGCCATCGGGTAAACCGGCTTCTTTACAAATTTTGCCTAACAGGAAAGCCGTAACAGGTGTAACTTCCGAAGGTTTGGCAATTACACAATTACCCGCTGCCAATGCGGGTACTATTTTCCAGGTAAATAAATATAGTGGCAAATTCCAAGGCGAAATACAACCTACAATGCCAATGGGCTGCCGCCAGGTATAATTCACTGCTTTGTCTTCCATCTGGTGGCTTTCGTTTGCAAAATGCATAATGCCTGTTGCAAAAAAACGGAAGTTAGAAGATGCTCTTGGAATATCAACTTCTTTGCTTAACCACAATGGTTTTCCGTTATCATTAGTTTCGGCCAGTGCAAGTTCTTCCAGGTTTTCTTCAATGAGTTCGGCAATTCTGTTAAGGATGCGGAATTTTTTTTCAGCCGGTAAAACACTCCAGGCAGGGAAAGCTTTTTTTGCAGCTAAAACCGCCACTTCTATGTCTTTGCTATTGCTGTCCGGTATCTGTCCGCACACAGCACCGGTAGCAGGGTTTACATTATCAATAAAACTGCCGCTGAGCGGGCCAATAAAATTGCCCCCGATAAAATTTTCCAGATGGTATGGAATAGTAAGGTTCATAATTAAAGATAAATAATTTTCACGCCAAGCCACAAAGAAACGCAAAGTTCGCAAAGTTGAACTTAATTTGAGGCGGTGAATATGGGTATAACGTGCAAGAGTGCGACGCCAATGAAGCTGGGTAAAGAGTAGATAACGGGTACAAAAAAATAATTAACTTACAAGTCTAAAATTCAAATTATGTCTATAGCAGCACCTTTTAATTTAAAAAAATGGATTGATGATAACCGGGATAAACTGAAGCCGCCCGTGGGTAATCAATGTATTTATAAAGACGCCGAAAATTTTATTGTAATGGTGGTTGGCGGCCCTAACAGCCGCAAAGATTATCATTTTAATGAAACAGAAGAGTTATACTACCAGGTGGAGGGGGATATTGTTTTAAAAATTATTGACGGTGGAGTAGCAAGAGATATTCCAATTAATGAAGGTGATATTTTTTTGTTGCCGCCTAAAACACCGCATTCTCCGCAAAGAGGCCCTAACACAGTTGGCCTGGTGATTGAAAAAATAAGAGAAACAGAAGAAGACGGCTTTTTATGGTATTGCGAAAACTGTGGTAATAAATTGTATGAGGAGTATAAAGTGATAACGGATATTGTAACGCAGCTGCCACCGGTTATGGAAAGGTTTTATGCAGATGAGCAGAAAAGAACCTGCAATAAATGTGGAAGCGTGATGGCGACTCCGATTAAAAAAGGATAATTTTCACGCAAAGTCGCAAAGGAGCCAAGCTGCACCTTTACGACTTTGCAAAACTTAGCATCTTTGCGTGAAACCTCACAAATGAAAATAGACATCCATACACACATAATGCCCGACAAAATGCCTAACTGGGTACAAAAATTTGGCTATGGTGAATTTATACATTTAGAACACCGCAATTGCAAGGCTTGCATGATGAAAGGAGACAAGCTTTTCAGGGAAGTGGAGGATAATTGTTTTGATGCGACCGTGCGGCTGAAAGACATGGATGAAACAGATGTAAACATACAAGTGCTTTCCACCATTCCGGTTTTATTTAATTATTGGGCAAAGGCAAGTGATGGGCATCAAACCTCCCGTTTTTTTAATGACCATATTGCAGATACGGTTGCTAAAGATTCAACACGTTTTATTGGGATTGGTACTGTTCCCTTACAGAATATTGACCTGGCGATAAAAGAAATGGAACGTTGTGTTACTGAATTAAAAATGCCGGGATTGGAAATTGGCAGCAATATAAACGGGGCTAATTTAAGCGATGAACAATTTTTTCCTTTTTACGAAGCTGCTGAAAAACTAGGCTGCGCCTTGTTTGTGCATCCCTGGGAAATGATGGGGCAGCAACAAATGCAAAAATACTGGCTGCCCTGGCTTGTGGGTATGCCTGCAGAAACCAGCCGTGCTATTTGCTCCATGATATTTGGAGGTGTGTTTGAAAAATTCCCAAAATTACGGGTTGCATTTGCACATGGAGGAGGCTCGTTCCCGATTACGATTGGCAGGATTGAACATGGTTATAATGTTCGTCCCGATTTAGTTGCGGTTGATAATGCCATTAACCCGAGAGATTACATCGGTAAATTCTGGATTGATTCTTTAGTGCATGATCCGGCAGCCCTTAAGTATATCATTAAAGTAATGGGTGCTGATAATATCTGCCTTGGCAGTGATTATCCATTTCCATTGGGTGAACATCACCCTGGTTTATTAATAAAGCAAATGAATTTTGCTGAAGAGTTGAAAGAAAGACTACTTTTTAAAAATGCGAAGGATTGGTTGAATCTTTCCTTTTAATTTTTTTCTCGATCAGCAATAAAACAAAGAGTACCGGCATAAAAATTACAACACAAACACTAACCCAATGAATGCCATGTTGTTTTTGCCAAAATTCAATAGCATAACTACCATGACTATACAATTGCTGCAGAGTAAGTAAACCAACAAACCAGGTAAACCATCCTGGCCTTTTTAAAATACCATATATGCAAATGCTGTTTACAGCAACAAAAATCGCATGGCGTCATGCTGGTGTATTTGCCGAAGGATAAAATATTCCTCTAAGATGAAAGAGTAAAGCTGCAAAGGAAGCTATTGCTGCTACAATAAAAATGATTTGCAATGCTTTTTTACTCATTGAATAAATTCGGATAATCAGTAATAATCCCATCTACCCCCATCTTTTTAAACTCTTCTATTTTCTTTTTATCATTCACCGTCCAGGGTATAATTTTAATATTAAGATCGTGGCAATCCTGAACAAGATCAGGAATAACCATTATCGCTTCGGGGCTGTAAATTGTTGGAGTAAATCCTATGTCTTTAATCTGCTTGCGAAAGCTGCTTTTGCTTACCGCTTCTACCAGCATGGCTGTTTTAATGTTGGGATAATGTTTATGCAAATATTGCAGCGTTCTAAAATCAAATGACTGTATTATCACAAAATCTTCCATGCCATTATCTTTAATCTCTTTCATCAGCAGTTCTACAAACTCAGCAGGTGCAGGATGATACTTGTTATCAGTTTCGGGAAGGCTTTTAGTTTCAATATTAAAAAAGGGAAAGGGCCGGCGCCTGGTAATCATATCTTCTTTAACTGCTTTAAACAGATCTGATAAAAGCGGTTTAACTACTTTCATTTTTTGCTGATCGGGAAAACGTGGGTGCGGCTTCATTCCTACATCGTACCTGATGATATCCGCATAGTTCAGTTGGTACATGTTGAACGTCTTCTCCTCTTTTTCATCTATAAAACTGCCATCGGGTTTGGTAGTAATTTCATGATTAAAAAATGCCTCATGCGACAGGAATACTTTTTTGTCTTTGCTGATGCATACATCCATTTCTAATGTGGTAACACCCAGTCCAATAGCGTTCAACATAGCCGGGATGGTATTTTCGGGCATTAACCCACGGCAACCACGATGTCCCTGTTTATCAAAATCACCATTTAACGACTTGGCCGAATAGACTCTATTTGATCGAGTATTCACAGTATTATTTTTAGATGATGAACATGAAATGAAAATAAAACTGATTAAAAAAAGTTTCAGAATATTTGCTGTTGCTGTTGAAAATATTTGTTTCATCATTATTTAAAGTTAATGGCTTTTATTTCTAAATACAATTTTCTACATAAAACAAAAGGCATGAAATAATCATGCCTAAGTTAAAAATATATTCAGATAAGATCAGCTCTCATTTTTTTCGTCAGCAGCTTCGCCATCGTTTACTTCCTCAATAATCTCTCCGGTATCTGTAACTGTCAGCACTGTTTCAATATCCGCTTCTATTGCATCTGCGCTAGCCATTATTTCGGCTTCCACACTCTCTTCTGCTGCAATTTCTGCTTCTGCAGCAGTTTCAGCTTCCATATTTCCCTCTGCCTCTTTTACATTAGTAGATTGTACCAGTTCTTCCATCAATACTTCAGATATTTTTGGAAGATCTTCAGAACTGTTGATACCGAAATAATCCATAAAAGATTTTGAAGTGGCGTAAATGAGTGGTTTACCTACTGCATCTTCATTTCTACCTGAAATGATTACCAGGTCTTTCTCCAGTAATTTCTGCACGGCATAATCACAGTTCACCCCACGTATGGATTCGATCTCACTTTTGGTAATGGGTTGTTTGTAAGCAATAATGGCAAGCGTTTCAAGCGCTGCAACCGAAAGGCGTTTTAAAAATTTATCGCCATTAAGCTGTGCAACAGTTTTGTGGTATTCTTTTTTGGTAAGAAATTGCCAGCCTCCGCCAATCTGCCTCAGTTCAAATGCATAAAACTCAGCACCGTATTTTTCGCCAATGCCTTCAATGGCTGCATCAACCTGTTGCTGTGTGGCACGGTCTTCAATAAAAGCCAAGGCGCCATTAATCAGCTCCAGTACTTCCTCGTTGGTTAAAGGTTTGTCGCTGGCAAAAATTAAAGCCTCTATATGCGGAATGATTTCTGAAAGTTCCATGGTGGTTAATTTGCTGATGTGCTAATTCCTTTAATGCAAAACTGATTTATTAAATAACGCCCCTCTATCTGTAAAAAATTAGCAAATTATCGAATTAGCTAATCAGCACATTTGTATTAGCCTTGAAGAGCCGCCGCACCACTTACAATCTCCGTTAATTCGGTTGTAATGGCAGCCTGTCTTGCACGGTTGTAACTGATTTTCAATGATTTTAATAATTCGTTGGCGTTATCGCTGGCCTTGTCCATGGCCGTCATACGGGCACCATGCTCACTCGCATTGGCATCCAATGTAGCTTTAAACAGCTGGGTGTTTAAAATTTTCGGCATCAGCTCGGCAATCAACACATTTTTATCTGGTTCAAAAATAAAGTCGGCATTTTTTTGTCCTTCGCTTTTCGCAACTTTAGATACCGGTAAAAACTGCTCTGCAACAAAACGCTGTGTTGCTGCATTTTTAAATTCGCTGTATATCAATTCTACTGCGTCAACTTCTTTATTGGCAAAAGCATCCATGGCATGTTTTGCGGCAGTCTGCACTTTATCAAAACTTAAACCAGTAAAAATATCCCAGTATTGGTTAACTACTTTGATGCCGCTTTTTGTAAAATTCTCGTATCCTTTTTTACCAATTGGTAAAATCTGTACTTTTCCTTTTGCTGCCTGCGCAGGATACTTCTCTGCAATTACCTGCCTGGCAAGTTTTATCAGGTTACTGTTGTAACCGCCGCACAAACCACGGTCGCTGGTAACCACAATAATCATTACGTTTTCAACCGGCCTTTCAGCGGCCAATGCCATATTAACATCACCATCGCCATTGCTTACAATATTGCTCAGCATTTCCTGCAGCTTCTGGGCGTAAGGACGCATTTGTGTAATGGCATCCTGGGCACGGCGCAGTTTGGCCGCACTCACCATTTTCATTGCTTTGGTAATTTGCTGTGTACTTTGTACGCTCTTGATTCGGTTACGAACCTCTTTTAATGCACCACTCATAGTAATATCCTGGTTAAATTGTCAGTATTTACCCTGTAAAGGGGGTTGCTTTTTGGGTGGCAAAGGTAATGAAAAGGGGTTTAAAAAAAGCTCCTGAGCTATATTTATTCAGGCTTTTAAGAATGTAGGTTTTCTTTTTTTTGGGGAGCAAGCATCTGTTCGCTGGTTAGGCTGAAGTGGCGACGCTCCGTTCAACTTTGGTTTTTCGATGGTGCTTTCTACATATTTTACTTTAAAAATCAGTATTTAAAACAAAGAAACACCCGTTAAAATCCCGGCCCTCCAGTTGGCGGAGGCCCCATTTTCCTGAAATCAACACCCGGTCCACGGTTTTGTATAGTTTTCCCGGCAAAACGTTGCAAACGATAGGTAAATGTGGCCATAAAATACCGGGTAAGGCGGTTTGTACGGGTATCAAAAATAGATGTGCCACTTACACTGCGGCTGATATTGCTGTTTTGATTGAACAAATCGTAGGCAGCCAGCTTGATGATGCCATTCTTCTTTTTAAATAATTGCTTTTCCAGCGAGGCATTCATAATAGCCTGGTTGCGGCTTACGCTGTTGGCAAGGCCACTGTTGATGGTATAATCAAAATCGTATTTTAAAACCAGGGTTTTGGTGATGTTCAGATTTATATTGCTGCTGAGTGTCCAGGCATTGCTGGTAGTATTTTGAAAGCCCGTTAGGATTTTGCTTTTATCGGCACTTTTGTATTTATTATCGTTTAAACTATAACTGATACCGGTTCCAAGCTCCAGTATATCTTTATAATTATACTCAAAATTAAAGCCCTGTGTAATTATCCAGTTGTTGCCGTTTATTTTATTGCGGTTCAGGTTTTGTACCAATGAATTACCAGTAAACCTTACACTATCAGTTAAACTGATATTGCGATTGTAATTTAAACTACCGGTCACCGTAATTACATATTTCCTGTTTTTGTATGGCTTTGAATAAGCATAAAATCCTAAAGCATTGTAATATCCATTTACATTTTCAGGGATGGAGATGGTTGAGCCAAGACTATCACGTCGGGCGGTTTTGTTTACGATCTGGTTGCGGATGGTGCTTAACGTTAAGTTGGTAAAAATTACTTTACCGCTTACAAAATTAAAATTGTTGTAACTCAGATTCAGGTTGTGGTTGATGGATGGTTTAAGATTGGGATTACCGATTGAAGTGTTTTGGGGATTGGTGGCGACATCCTGCACCGGTTGCAACTGGCTAAAACTGGGCTGAGTTGCATTTCCGTTGTAACTGGCATTAAGGGTTTTTGTGCGGCTGAAATTATATACCAGCCTGGCAATAGGGAAAACACTTGCTCTTTTAATGGCTTTATATGAACTATCCCTTGTAAGAGATTTGCCTTGTAAATTAACCGGCTGCACACTTATGCCCAAGGTGTAATTGTATTTCTTTTTGGTGGTACGAAGCGATACACCCATACGGTTGTTATAAAAATTATTTTCATAATCGTTACTTAAAAAATTATTAATGCTTCTCACTTTTGTTGCAGAATCTACATTGTAAGTCTGGCGGTTGTTGCGGCCATAACTTAAATTATGTGAGTAGCTGAAATCTAAACTGCGGTATTTATTTAACGGTTCAGAATAAGTTAACCGTACACCATAATTGTAATTGTTATTTTCCTGATCGGTAAATTGAAATGTATTATTTGAAAATACGAAAGGCTGATAAAACCTGATCAAATTAGTTACATCCTGCTCAGAATTGTTTTGATTGGTGCCTAAAGTAATACTGGTTGAAAAATTACGTCCACGTTTTCTGAATTTATGATTATACAGAATGGTTGCGGCCAGGTTTGGCGCCTGCGAATTGTTCAGGTTTTTATTGGAACCGTCCTGTGTTTTAGTACCGTCTTCTTGTTTTTTGTAGTCGAAAAGGGTATTACTGTTTCCATCGCTGCCACTGTAGTTAATGCTGGGGCTCACTTTCAGGTAATTAAAAGAATCTATCTGGTATTCTAAATTAAACGTAAACCGGTGGCTGTTTCCTTTGGTTAAAGAACTCAGATCCTGGTTGTTGTAGATGAGTGAGGTGTTATTTGTTTCGAAAGTGTTTTGCAGTTGGTTGGTATTTTTATAATTGTAAGAATAGCTGCCATATACCGATATTCTTTTGCTCCATTGGTCGCGGTAATTAAAACCTACAGAATGTGTTGTTGAAATGCCGGCATTGCTGCCACCGGTGAAAGCTGATGAACTGCCACCACCGCCCTGAGTCATCATATTGTTCATCGCTCCCATACCACCCATATCATTCATGGCACTCATGCCGCTACGCATCATACTGGTAGCACCACGGTTACCACCACCGCCAAAATTAAAAAGAGAGGTATTGGTATTGTTGCTGTTTGCCAATACCGAAATTTGCGTATTGTTATTAAAGTAATTACCGTTAAGCGAAGCCTGGTAACGGTCATCGGTGCCGTAGCCACCGGTTACCCGCCCAAAAAAACCTTTGTTCTTGTCTTTTTTAATCTGAATGTTCATCACTTTATCGGGGTCGCCGTCTTTGATGCCGCTAACGGTTGCCTGGTCGCCATAATCATCTATAATCTGAATTTTATCTACAATATTGGCAGGCAATTCTTTGGTGGCTGTTTTTACATCGCCGCCAAAAAAATCTTTACCATTTACTTTTACACGGGTTACGGCCTTGCCCTGTGCAGTTACATTTCCGTCCTTATCAACCTGTATGCCGGGCATTTTTTTAATCAGGTCTTCCACCACTGCACCTTCTTTTACTTTAAACGACGACGCATTGTATTCAATCGTATCTTCCTTTACAACAATGGCGGGAGCTTCTACCGTTACCTCGGCAAGCAGTTTAGGATCTTGTGCCAATGAAAAACTGCCTACATCAATTGTTTTTTCAGATTTGGCAACCGGTACAAACCTGGCCTTTGGCCAATAACCCAGGTGGCGAATTACAATGGAGAATGGTGATGAGGGAACAAAATCAAAACGAAACACGCCTTTATCGTCAGTAAAAGTATAGCTGGTATCGGTTGGGTTCGATTTTACAACCAACGCAATAACCGCATTTTCAATTGGCTTTTTGCTTGCCGAATCTATAAGCGTGCCTTTTACCTGGGCTTTTACTGACAGGCCTACAAAAAATATAATAAGAGAGAGTATAATTTTTCTCATAAAATTGAATTGATATACGAATTTATTCGTGTAAAAATATACTTAGAAATTCATATGCCGGAATTTAATTTGATGAATGTCAACTATTTTGGGGAATCCTTAACATTGTCAAAAAATCCGGGCTTAAAAGTTATAAGTTAGCGAAACTGCACCCGGGCCAGCATTTAAACTTACCTTATCATTCATGCCTTTTAACTGTTTGCTATGTTTGTGGTGTATTGAATAAACAATGGCATCGTACAATAATAAAAAACCGCCCTGTACCATGATGGAATTACCGTAGCCTTTAAATTTTTCAGGAGTTTTTTGATTATCGCTGGTTTTGTTCATTAATAAACCGGCACCTACATAAACCACATCCAGCCCTAAATTTATAAGGTAGGTTTTTTCTATCCTGTTTTGGTGTTTCAATACATCAGCCAATACGGGGTTCTTTATTTTTTCATGGCTGGCGCCGAAATAACCTAGGCCCGAAAGTGCCAGGTTTATGCCGCCCCACATTACATTCATCTGGTGAAAATAGCGCACTTCTTTATTACGGGTATTAGTGGCAAAGCCGCTGCCAACAATATTTATAACCGACCAGCCTGCCAAAGCTGCCATAGAGTTTTTAGTATAACGCACACGCTCTTTTTCAAAATTTACCAGGTTTACCTTTTGCGAAAAAGAAGACAGAGAAAATGCTGTAAAGCAGAGTATGAGCAGTGTTTTTTGCATAACTTATTTTTTATAAGTTACGTAACAATTTTTTTTTAAGATTGTTTATGACTACAGTTTTATTTTTACAGGTTTAAGATGATAGGTAAGTATCATTTTGCCGCCTTCTGAGGTGGTTTGCTTTAAAGCCAGGTTGCGGTAAATGGAAGTTTCAAAACTTATCTCGTTGTTTTTTTGCCGTTTTAAATCTGATGCCGGTATAATTATGCTGGTACTGGCTACCGACTGGTGATAGTGAAAACTGCTGTCGGTATCTACACTGTTTATTTCAATATCATCATCAGCATTTAACCCATTAATATTGTAAGCAACAGTCAGGTCTTTATTACGGTCGGCAGTTGCGGGAAGGTTAACCAATGTAAATGGCGCAAATTCAAAATTGTTCTCAAACTGCTTTCCATTTATATCCGTAAACGAGATGCTGTGTTTGCCCAAAAAAGCGGGGCGATTTTTATTTACTTTATAATAAGCTCCGCCGTATTCGCTGCTATCTACTTTTAAAATTTCTCCATCCAGTTTAACCTGGCTGGGATTATTTAAAACCAAGGTGGTACCGGCAGGGCCGGCAAAGCGGTATTGAAAGTTAAGAGCAACCTCGTCTTCTCCTTCAGTATAAGAAATGTTGTAATCCATATAGATCTTATCCTGGTTTACATCTTTACTTTCACCTATTTCATTGCTATCGCAAGAAAAAAGGCCTGCAATCAAAAGAAAAATTACTGACAAAATTGGTTTTTGATAATGCATATTACGTCTGGTTTATGGTTAATACCGTAAGATGTAAAAAAGTTAGTTAAGAATTTCATAAACAGTTCGCTGTTTTATTTCCAGAAGCTGTCAGCCTGCCTGTACCAATTCTTTCGGCGAGCTGCTCGAAGGCGGGTTTTAAGCGACTATACCGGCTTCGACAGGCTCAGCCTGATACCGTGCTAATTTTTAAAAACCGGCTGTTAACTACCTCTGCTTAAACCCTAAACATTTACTACCTTTGCCAGCTACCCATATAAAGATGGGTATTTGCTGTCATTATGGCTCAAAAATAATTTCTGCACCATATTTGTCAAGCAATATTCCTGATTATTAAGCATATATAGAATACCCAACAATACTGAATTTTATGATAGGAGCTATTTCGAAACTTTTTGGCGGTAATAAGAGCGAAAAAGACGTAAAAAAAATAAGACCGGTGGTTGATCAAATCAACAACTTCTTTAACCAGTACAAGTCGCTGAACAATGACGAACTGCGTAATAAAACCGCAGAATTTAAACAACGCATTGCTGCACATCTCAACAAAATAAATAGGGAGATTGCCGATAAGCAACAAGCTGCCGAAGATCTGCCGATTGAAGATATAAATGGCAAAGATGTTTTTTATAAAGAGATTGATGAGTTAAAAAAAGAAAAGGATAAGGAACTGGAAGTGGTGCTGCAGGAAATTTTACCCGAGGCATTTGCCGTGGTAAAAGAAACCAGCAGACGCTTTAAGGAAAATGAAACCCTTGAATGTACAGCGACCGAATTAGACAGATTGCTGGCAACAAAAAAAGACAGCCTTACTATTGAAGGCGATAAAGCAATTTATAAAAATACCTGGACCGCAGGCGGAACCAAAGTAACCTGGAACATGGTTCACTATGATGTGCAGCTGATTGGTGGTATGGTTTTGCACAGCGGTAAAATTGCTGAGATGGCAACTGGCGAAGGTAAAACCCTGGTGAGTACATTGCCAGCATACTTAAACGCATTGAGCGGCGAAGGTGTACACATTGTAACGGTGAACGATTACCTGGCCCGCAGGGATGGAGAATGGAACGGACCCATCTTTGAATTTTTAGGCCTGCGTGTTGATTGTATTGATAAGCATGAACCCAACGGTGATGCCCGCCGCAATGCCTACAATGCCGATATTATTTACGGCACCAATAATGAATTTGGTTTTGATTACCTGCGTGATAATATGGTGCATACACCCAACGAAATGGTACAACGCAAGCATCATTTTGCCATGGTGGATGAGGTGGATAGCGTGTTGATTGATGATGCCCGCACGCCTTTGATCATCAGTGGTCCGGTTGGACATAGTGATAACACACAGCAGTTCTTCGACCTGAAACCAAGGATCGAAAAATTAGTTGATGCACAAAAGAAAGCGGTTAATACTTTTTTGATTGAAGCAAAGAAAAAAATTGCTGAGGGTAATGATGATCCCAAAGATGGCGGCCTTGCCTTAATGCGTGCCCACCGTGGTTTACCAAAAAACAGCGCCTTAATTAAATTTTTAAGTGAGCCTGGTAATCGTGTTAAGTTGCAGAAAAGCGAAAATTATTATCTGGCCGATCAGCAAAAAGAAATGCCCAAAGTTGATGCTGAATTGTTCTTCAACATTGATGAAAAAAATAACCAGGTTGATCTGACAGATCAGGGTATTCAGTTAATTACAAGAAGTGGTGAAGATCCTGATTTCTTCATCATACCGGATATTGCAACTAAACTTGCTGATATTGAAAAAAGTACATTAAGTGCGGAAGAAAAACTGCAAAACAAAGAAGTGCTTTTAAATGATTATTCTTTAAAAGCAGATCGTATTCACACCGTGCAGCAGTTATTAAAAGCCTATACTTTATTTGATAAAGATATTGAGTATGTGGTGATGGAAGATGCGGTGAAAATTGTGGATGAGCAAACAGGCCGTATCCTGGATGGCCGTCGTTATTCGGATGGTTTGCATCAGGCTATTGAAGCAAAGGAAAATGTAAAGATAGAGGCATCTACACAAACCTACGCCACTGTTACGCTGCAGAATTACTTCCGTATGTATCACAAACTTTGTGGTATGACGGGTACTGCCGAAACCGAAGCAGGAGAATTCTGGAGCATTTACAAACTGGATGTGGTAACCATACCCACCAATGTAAATGTGATACGTAAAGATGAACAGGATTTTGTTTATAAAACCAAGCGTGAAAAATACAAGGCAGTAATTGATGAGGTAGAAAGATTACGCAGCATCGGAAGGCCATCACTGGTTGGTACCACTAATGTAGAAGTAAGTGAATTGCTTGCCAGAATGCTGAAGCAGAAAAATATTCCTCACAATGTCTTGAACGCAAAACAACACAGTAAGGAAGCACAGGTGGTTGCCGAAGCTGGTTTGGCGGGTGCTGTAACCATTGCCACCAACATGGCTGGTCGTGGTACCGATATTAAACTTGGGCCCGGCGTTAAGGAGGCTGGTGGTTTAGCTATTATTGGTACCGAGCGCCATGAAAGCCGACGTGTAGACAGGCAGTTGCGTGGCCGTGCCGGTCGCCAGGGCGACCCCGGAAGCTCCAGCTTTTTTGTATCGCTTGAAGATGACCTGATGCGTATGTTTGGTAGTGAGCGTATTGCCGGGCTGATGGACAGGATGGGTTACAAAGAAGGCGAAGTGATACAGCACAGCATGATTACCAAATCAATTGAACGGGCACAAAAGAAAGTAGAGGAAAATAACTTTGGCATTCGTAAGCGTTTGCTGGAGTATGATGATGTGATGAACAAGCAACGTAACGTGGTTTATAAAAAACGTAACCATGCGTTGTTTGGCGAAAGGCTGGCGCTTGATCTGGATAATTCTTTTTACTCTGTTGCAAACGGACTCATCAATTCTTTTAAAGAAGGAAATGACCATGATGGATTTAAACTGGCAGCCATTGTAAACTTTGGTATTGATACTTCTATTACCGCCGAAGAACTGGATAAGGTTGATGTGAACACACTCAGCGAACGCCTGTATGAAGAAGCATTAACACAATACCGCAAAAAAACAGATACACTTGTTAAGCAAACATTGCCCATCATAAAAAATATCCGCAAAGAACAGGGCAATCATATTGAAAATGTAGCCGTGCCATTTACCGATGGTAAAAAACAAATACAGGCATTGGCTAATCTGGATAAATATTTATCTACCGAAGGAAGGGAACTAAACGATGCACTGGAACGCAACATTACCCTGGCTTTAATTGATGATGCCTGGAAAGAACATTTACGTGCCATGGACGATCTGCGCCACAGTGTACAAACTGCCGGTTACGAACAGAAAGACCCCCTGGTTATTTATAAGATAGAAGCCTTTGGTGCCTTTAAGCAAATGGACGACCAGGTGAATAAAGACATTGTAAGTTTCCTTTGCCATGCACAAATACCGATGGAGCAAACCAATGCCGGGCAGATACGTGAGGGTCGTGAACGCCGAACTGATATGAGTAAAATGCGCCAGCGCAAGGAAGAATTTGCCGGTGCCGATGGAGGCCCGCAACAATTAAGTGCCGACAACGATTATAACGATCCATCAGAACACATAAAGCAGGAACCTATACGTGTGGAGAAAGCACCGGGAAGAAATGACCTTTGTCCTTG